>JANLGB010000060.1:10303-11604 GCA_024653405.1 Candidatus Saccharicenans sp. | reverse complement strand
GGTCCCCTGTATCAGGTGAATCCTGGTATAGGGGACCAGGGGAATTCTGCAGAAATGGCCGGACAGAATTTACGTTGGGGGCCGCAGCCCTCAGCATCAGTGGGAAGATATTGAGAAATATGCCGAGGAATTTGAACACCCGCTCTGGAAAAAATTGAGTCAGAAAGGGGAGGGACGCGGCCACGGCGGGATGGATTTCATAGAAGATTACCGCCTGGTGCAATGCCTGAGAACGGGCCAGCCCATGGATATGAACGTTTACGACGCCGCGGCCTGGAGCGCCGTTTCGGCTCTGAGTGAGAAATCGGTGGCCAGGAACTCCGAGCCGGTGAAATTCCCCGATTTTACTCGCGGGGCCTGGAAGACAACCCCACCTCTGGGCATTATTGAAGGCTGAACCGGAGGTTGCGGTTTATTCGGATTCCGAAAGCAAGAAGACCCAGAGCTAAAGCTATTTTCACAATTAACCAACACCGAGTGCAGCTGCCGAGAAAACGCCTCCCCATTGTTTCTGACTGGTAGTTTGGGTGGGAACAGGGCAACCCCGGGCAGGAGACGGCCCGGGTCAAGCAGGCCAAACCGCTCTGAAATAAATGGTTGTTTGAAAAAACCAGATAGCCTAAAAGCTAACGGAGCAAAGTAATTCGCGCCAATGCTGACAATAGAAAATTGGGCAGCCAGACTTTTCAACCACCGGCCAGTGGCCAGGCTTCTTAAAAATTAAAGCGGCTGGCATCCGGCCGGAGGCCTGGCTGGCTCAGAGCGGTGCCGGCTGCAGGCCGCATCTCCCAGCTCCCTTAAAAACATCTTGACCGGCAGCGGCGAATCTATATAATGAAACTATGAAAACTAAGATAGTATCATCAGTATCGATGCCGCCGGCCGACCTTAAGCTGCGGATCCTGGAGCGGTCGCGGGAACTTTTCTTCAAATACGGCTACAGCCGTCTGAGCATGGACGAGCTGGCCGAAGACCTGGGGATCAGCAAAGCCACCGTCTACCGCTATTTCCCGGACAAGGAAGCCCTGCTGCGGGCGGTTATGGTGGAAACCAGAGAACAGGTGTTGAGCCAGCTGCAGGCCATTGTCAGGGATGACAAGCTTCCGGTCAAAGCCAGACTGACCGCCTACCTTGAATTCATCAGCCGCTTCATGTCGGGCCTCAGCCGGGATTTCATCAAGGACCTGCGGCAGAAGCTGCCCGACCTCTGGAAAGAAATGGATGCCTTCCGCCGGCAACAGGTTTTTCCCCTGGTTTCAGAAGTCATCCTGGAGGGGGTAAGGAAGGGGGAAATAAAATCA
>JANLGB010000060.1:0-10293 GCA_024653405.1 Candidatus Saccharicenans sp. | reverse complement strand
CTGGACGGCCGGTTGTTCCTGGAGATGTTCTGGTACCTGGTGCAGGAATTCATGAATCCTGACTGGATAATAAGCCATGATTATTCTCCCTCGGAGCTTTTGCAGAGCATCATTGATATAGTTTTTTATGGAATTTTTGTCGAGGAAAAACCTGAAAAGACCTCCGGTCGCCAGCCCGCCGGGAAAGGGAGGAAGAAATGAAAGCCCTGAAATCTCGAGATAAAAAGCCGCCGGTTGTCTTCGTTTGTATTTTCTTTATGGTTTTGTTCAGTCTAATTCTTGTCATGACACCGGGTTGTCGCAAAGGTGCGGAAAATAACCTGATCCGGGTTACCGGCACCATTGAAAGCCGCACCGCCCGCATTAGCCCCAGGGTGAGCGGCCGGGTGCTGCGGCTGCTGGTGGAAGAGGGGCAGGCGGTAAAACCAGGCCAGCTTCTGGTGGAGCTGGACCATGAATACCTTGACCTGCAACTAAGGCAGGCCGAAGCGGCCGTGGCGGCAGCTCGGGCCCAGCTTGAGCTCTTAAAAAGGGGCGCTCGCAGCGAAGATATCAGCCAGGCCGAGCAACAGCTGAAACAGGCTGAAATAAACCTGGAGCAGGCCCGTAATGATGCTGGGCGTTTCCGCCGCCTTTATGAGCAGGGCAGTATCACTCAAAAGCAGAAAGAAGAGGCTGAAAATAGGTTGGCCCTGGCCGAAGCCCAGTACAATCAGGCCCAGGAAGCTCTGAAGAAAATAAAAAGCTTTGCCAGGCCAGAAGAAATTGAAGCCGCCGAGGCCAGATTGCGTCAGGCCGAAGCAGCGGCCGACCTGCTGAAAAAGAACATCGAAGATTCAAAAGTCATCTGTCCGGTAGAGGGCGTGGTTACTGAAAAAGCGGTGGAGCCGGGCGAGCTGGTCAATCCCGGCACCCCCCTGGTAAGTATCTCCTGCCTGGACCCGGTCTATCTCTGGGTTTATGTCACGGCCGAAGAGCTGGGACGGGTTAAACTCGGCGGATGGGCTGAAGTCACCATTGACAGCTTTCCTGGCAAAGTCTTTGAGGGCAAGGTCGTTTACATCTCGCCCGAAGCTGAATTCACACCGAAAAATATCCAGACCAGGGAAGACCGGGTCAAGCTGGTTTTCGCTGTAAAAATTGAACTGCCCAACCCTGAAGGTCAACTCAAGCCCGGTTTGCCGGCTGAGGCTGTAATCAGAGCTGAATGAGCGAAGGATAAAATGACCCAACCGGTTCTGGTGGCCCGGGAGCTTAAAAAGAATTTTGGCCGGGTTGAAGCTCTGTCCTCTTTTTCTATCGACCTTCTGGCTGGTGAATTTCTCTGTCTGGTCGGGCCGGATGGTGCTGGAAAAAGCACCGCCCTGAAATCGCTGTGCGGGTTGGAAAAAGCCGATTCCGGGGAAATAGAACTTTTCGGCCAGAAAGTCGTCAGGTTTGGTTCAGACCTTAGAGCCCGAATCGGTTATCTGCCGCAGGGCTTTAGCCTTTATGAAGACCTGACGGTTGAGGAAAACCTGGTATTTTTTGGCGAGCTCTACGGGCTTTCCGATTACAAGACGCTCATTAATTCGCTGCTGGAATTTACCCGGCTGCAGCCATTCAGGGAGCGCCTGGCCCGGCAGCTTTCGGGCGGCATGAAGCAGAAGCTGTCCCTGGCCTGCACTCTGGTCCATCGGCCGGAAATACTCCTGCTTGATGAACCAACCACCGGGGTGGACCCGGTTTCCCGCCGGGATTTCTGGCAGATTCTTTTCCACCTACAGCAGCAGGGAAAATCCATCCTGATGACTACACCTTACCTGGACGAAGCGGAGCGAGCTTCACGGCTGGCTTTCATTCTCCAGGGCCGGGTGCTGGCCTGCGACCGGCCGGAGAGAATCAAGGCAAAATTCCAGGCCCGGCTGGTGGAAGTTATTTCCGCTGACAGCCGCCGCCTGCAGCAGGAATTAAAAAAGTCCGGAGAATTCCTGGACCTTCAGCTTTTTGGCGACCGCCTCCACCTGGTTCTGCCCGAAGCTTATTCTCTTCAGAGCCTGGAAAGGCAGTTAGCTCAGGCCGGGGTGGCAATCGAGAGCCTGACTGAAATCCAGCCTTCGCTGGAGAATGTATTTATCCTTATGATGAAATCAGGAATTTAGGCTAAGAATGAGACCGGCAGTTGAAGTGGACAGGCTGACCAAGAAATTCGGTTCTTTCACCGCGGTCGATGGCATATCTTTTGTTATAAAGCCGGGAACGATTTTTGGTTTCCTGGGGGCGAACGGTGCGGGCAAATCCACGACCATCAGGATGCTCTGCGGCCTGCTCCGACCGACTTCCGGCCGGGCCCTGGTGGCCGGGTTGGACGTGGACAAAGAAGCAGATAGGATTAAAAAGGTCATAGGCTACATGTCGCAGAAGTTTTCCCTGTACCTGGACCTAACGGTCGAAGAAAACCTGGAGTTCTTTGGCCGGGTTTACGGCCTCAACGCTGAAAAATTGAGCACCCGCCTGGCCCGCCTCAAGAAACTCACCGGATTGGAAGGGCTGGAAAATTCGTTAACCTCCGAGCTTCCAACTGGCTGGCGGCAGCGGCTGGCCCTGAGCTGCGCCCTGCTTCATGAACCGGAAATAATTTTCCTGGATGAACCGACGGGCGGGGTGGACCCATTAGCCCGGCGGAAGTTCTGGGACCTGATTTATGACCAGTCTGACCGGGGCCGAACAGTCTTTGTCACCACCCATTACCTGGATGAAGCTGAATACTGCCACGAATTACGGATAATCCATGCCGGAAGCATTGTTGCCGGCGGCAGCCCGCAGGAAATAAAAAAGAAGTACTTTCCGGAAAATCTCCTGGAATTAACGTGCAGCCAACCGCTTGAAGCCTACGAATGGCTGAAACAGCAGCCTGAAATCAAACAGGTATCGCTGTTCGGCCTGAGGCTGCACCTACTGCTGGAACCGGGGGCAGTGGCTGGACTGAAGCTTAAACTGGCGGAGGTTATGCCGGGCAAATTTGATTTAAGGCCGATTGTCCCAAGTATTGAAGATGTTTTCATCCGCCGCCTGGAAGAAGAAGCCCGAGAAAGCGGGAAGTGAGATGAACCTCAGACGCCTCAAACCGGTCATCAGGAAGGAATTCATCCAGATCAGGCGCGATCCCATCAGCCTGACCCTTCTCCTGATTCTTCCGGCTTTTATCCTGGTGATGTTTGGCTATGCCCTCAATTTTGATGTCAGGCACCTGAGCCTGGCCGTGGTTGACCTCGACCGCAGCCAGGCCAGCCGGGAACTTATCCGCAAGATTATTTCGAGTGAATATTTTGACCTTAAGTATCAGCTTGAATCTATGTCTGAAATTGACCCGCTCTTTGACCGCGAAAAAATAAAGCTGGCCGTGGTGATTCCGCGGAATTTCGCCCGGGATCTAACTGCGGGTGGCAGCCCGGCGATTCAGGTGCTGGCTGACGGGACCAATTCCACCACCGCCCTGACCGGCCTGGGTTACTTGAGCAACATTTTCTTGCAGTATTCCTTGAAACTGAACCTGGAACTTCTCCAGAAGAACGGGCTTCAGCAGGTGGCTTTTCCCGTGGACAGCCGGGTCAGGGTCTGGTACAACCCGGAGCTTAAAAGTTCTAGGTTCCTGGTGCCGGGACTGATGGCTTTTGTCCTGATGATCATCATCGTCCTGGCCACGGCCCTGTCCATTGTCAGGGAAAAAGAAAAAGGCACCATAGAGCAGTTGCTGCTCTCGCCCCTGGGCCCGGCGGAGATGATCATCGGAAAAATTATTCCCTATCTTTTGCTGTCGCTTCTCGGCGCTCATCTGGTGCTTTTGGCCGGGCGGCTCCTTTTTGGCATTGTTATCAAGGGCAGCTATCCGGTGCTGCTGTTGGTCCTGGTGATTTTTCTGTTTTGCGTTCTCAGCCAGGGTCTTCTGGTCTCGACTGTGGCCAGCTCGCAGCAGGTAGCTTTTCTGCTGGCCGGGCTGAGCACTCTTCTTCCGACCTTTATTCTTTCGGGCTTTGTTTTTCCCATCAGAAACATGCCGCCGGTCATCCAGGCCATTACTTACATTATTCCGGCGCGGTACTTTCTGGCGGGCTTGCGGGCCATCATCCTGAAAGGAGCTGGCCCGGCCGCTTTCTACCGGGAAATCATCTTCCTGGCTGGCTACGGCCTGCTGGTAACGGCAGTCAGCCTGGTCAGGTTGAAAAAGAGTTTGGCTAAATGAAAAAACTGCTAGCTTTCATCAGGAAGGAATTGATTCAGGTCCGGCGTGACCGCCGGATGCTGCCGATTGTCATCGTAGCCCCAATCCTGCAGCTTCTAATCCTGGGCTATGCCGTCAGCCTGGATGTCAGGGACATACCGGTCGTGGTGGTGGACCTGGATAATTCTGCCAGCAGCCGGGATTTTCTGGAAGCGGTTTTCAATTCCGGCTGCTTTGTGGAGGTCAGCCGGGCCGGCGCCCTGGCTGAAATTGACGGCTACCTGGACAGCGGTCGGGCGGCCGTGGCTCTGGTTGTGCCCGAGGGCTTTGAAAGAAACCTACTGGCCGGAAAAACGACTTCTTTCCAGGGGTTGATTGACGGCACTGATAGCCAGACGGCCACGGTTGGGCTGAATTACCTGGAAATGATTGCCCGTAATTTCAACCAAAAAATGATATTGGCCAGGCTGGAAAGGCTGGGAGCTGGGTTCAGTCCGGTCGTTATCCAGTCCGAGGTCAGGGTGTTTTTCAATCCAGCGCTCATCAGTCAGAATTTTTTGCTGCCGGGTGTTTTTGGCCTGCTGCTGATGGTCATGACGGTCATCCTGACGGCCATGGCTGTGGTCAAAGAGTATGACCTGGGGACGATGGAGCAGTTGATTGTCACTCCGCTCCGGCCGCTTGACATAATCCTGGGGAAGCTTCTGCCGTTTTTTATCATCGGGACGGTGGATATTTTTCTAATCTTTGCCGTAACCCGCTTCTGGTTCCGGTTGCCCCTCCGGGGGAGCTTCCTGTTGTTGCTCGGCCTGAGTTTTATTTACATGCTGAGCACTCTCGGGGTGGGTTTATTTATCTCCACCATCACCCGCACCCCGCAGCAAGCCATGCTGACTTCCTTTTTCTTCATGATCCCGATGATGCTGCTGTCGGGCTTTGTCTTTCCCATCGAAAACATGCCGCGGTTTTTCCAGTGGCTGACGGTCATCATTCCCCTGCGCTATTTTCTGGTCATCCTGAGGGGCATTTTTTTGAAAGGGGTAGGCCTGGCTGCTCTGTATGATGAAGCTTTGCTGTTGCTGCTCCTGGCAGTCATGATAAATCTTCTGAGCGTCAGCCGTTTCCGCCGGCGTTTGGACTGATTACGCAGAATTTATATGACCGGCAGGATCTATTCAAGCTGAAGAATGAAATTTGATGAGATTTGTAGAGCCACGACTAATATTAGCTGGTCCTGGCCTGGTTAGAAAACCTCGATTGAAACCAGGCCAAGACTTGACATTATAAGTAAAGAATTCAAACTAATAGTACCCCAAAGTGGGTACTTTTAGTTCATAGTTATTGTCATGGTCAAGGACCGTTTGGCAACATTGCTCCGTTCCAGGAACACGGTATTTACTTCTCAAGAGCTCTCTTTAATCTGGAATGAAACCGATGCTGAACTTATCGAGAAATATGCCTATCGGTATGTGAGCGGGGGCAAAATTTATTATTTGTTCTTTCCTACGACGAAAGGGCCCAGAACATTAAAGTTGAGATCAGCCAAAGAACCTTTAGCTCTCGCTATGAACTAAAAAATTATCTTGGCATTCCAATGCTGGTAATGTTAAGAGAAGATATGTTCGCCCATAAGCTTGTGGCCAGGTTGGAGCGTACCAAAGCAGCAAACCGGGACGTATACGATGTCTGGTTTTTCTTGAAGAATCGCTGGCCGATCAACAAAGTAATTGTGGAAAGGCGAACTGGGATGAGCTTCAAAGATAATTTAATAAAATGCATTGCTTTCGTTGAGTCCATTAGGGATAGGAGCATTCTGGCTGGTATGGGCGAGCTATTGGACGAAAAACAGAAAGCCTGGGTAAGAGCTCATCAAAAAAAAGACACCATTTATTTGCTCAAGGTAAAACAACAGCAGGGAGAATAATGTCTTAATGAAGAAATAAGTTTACCTGGATAAATTTTCGTATAGATTTAGATAAAACATATTTCCTGCATTATCTCGATATTTATTTATATCCTTTATCAGAAGCTCTTTCCCAAACATGGATACCATGTGTTACTCAAGGACCATAACTCTCTCATTCCATGAAATAGTGGCCAGGGAAGCGAAGACTTATAAAAAATAAAAGAGGATGGGAGAGAATCCGGGCTAATATCAATCTATATAATTAATATAATTAATGGCAGCGGACCGTCAGATAATCAGCATGCAGTCGCCATAGGAGAAGAACCGGTAGCGTTCTTGCACCGCCGTGCGGTAGGCTTGCCTGATTAAGTCATAGCCGGCAAAAGCGCTGACCAGCATCAGCAGGGTGGAGCGGGGGAGATGGAAGTTGGTCAGCAGCCGGTCGACCACCCTGAACTGATATCTGGGGTAGATAAAAAGCCGGGTGCTCTGTTCCCCGGGTTTCAATCCGCTTTCACCCCAGGCGCTTTCCAGGGTCCTGACCACGGTTGTCCCGACGGCTGTCACCGGACGGCCTTCTTTTTTGGCCCGGTTTATGGCGCTGGCTGTGTCCGAACTGATGCAAAATGATTCTTCCAGCATCTGGTGGTCGGTTATTTTTTCTGTTCTTACCGGCTGGAAGGTGGCCAATCCGACATTCAGGGTGACATTAAGAATTTCTATGCCCTTCTGTTTCAGCTCGGCCAGGATCTGTTCTGTAAAATGCAACCCGGCGGTGGGCGCGGCTATCGAGCCGTCCTTCATGGCGTAAACTGTTTGATACCTTTTGGCGTCGATTTTCTTGAACCTGGGGTCGCCCTTTTTTCTTTTTATGTATGGCGGCAGGGGAGGGACGCCTATTTCCTTGAGCCGGCCCAGGACGTCCGCAGTGTTGAATTCCAGCACCCGGTGCCCCAGCGGCCCGCGAGCTATAACTCTGGCTTCCAGGTCCTTATCAAAAACCAGCCTGTCTCCTTCTTTAACCTTCTTGGCCGGCCGGCAAATGACTTCCCAAACTCCGGGCTTCTGCTCCTTTATGAACAAAAATTCAACACTCTTTTCTTCTTCAGCCTTCCGGCTAGCCCAGGCCCTGGCCGGAATCACCCGGGAGTCGTTGAGCACCAGGACATCGCCCGGTCGAAAGAAACTGGCGATTTCCCTGAACTGGCGGTGTTCTATTTTCTGTTCATTCCGGTTGACAACCATCATCCTGGAGTCATCGCGGTTGGGCAATGGCTGCTGGGCGATGAGTTCCGGGGGCAGCTCATAATCGTAGTCTTTAAGAAGGATTTTTTCGGTCATCTGGCGCTTTTCAGAAAAGCTTCTTCTGATTGGCCGGCGGTTTGAAGCCGAGATGTTCGTAAGCTTTGGCCGTCAGCTTGCGTCCGCGCAGGGTTCTTTCCAGGAAACCCAGGCGCATCAGGTAGGGCTCGTAGATGGATTCTATAGTGTCTTTTTCTTCGTCGATAGCCGCAGCGATGGTATTGATGCCGACCGGTCCGCCGCCGAAGTTTTCCATGATGGTCAGCAGGATTTTGCGGTCAACATCATCCAGGCCCAGGACATCAACTTCCATCTGGTCCAGAGCCCGGCGGGCAATCTTGGCGTCAATCTGGCCGTCGCCCTTGACCTCGGCAAAGTCCCGGACCCGGCGCAGCAGGCGGTTGGCGATTCTGGGGGTGCCCCGCGCCCTTCGGGCGATTTCTTCGGCCCCTCCCTCCTCGACCTTCACCCCGAGAATGCGGGCCGAGCGCAGGATAATTTTTTTAAGGTCTTCCGCCTGATAGTAATCGAGGCGGTGGACAATTCCGAAGCGACTGCGCAGTGGGGCGGTGATCCGGCCGGCCCGGGTGGTGGCTCCGACCAGGGTGAACCTCTTGATTCTTAGCTTGTGGCTCCTGGCTCCGGGCCCCTGTCCGATGATCACGTCCAGGCTGAAATCTTCCATGGCCGAGTACAGCAGTTCCTCCAGCGAAGGATGCAGACGGTGAATTTCATCGATAAATAGGACTTCCTTATCCTGCAGGCTGGTCAGGATAGCTGACAGGTCGCCGGCTTTTTCAATTACCGGGCCCGAGGTCGGCTTGATGCCCACGCCCAGTTCCTTGGATATGAGGTAAGCCAGGCTGGTCTTGCCCAGTCCCGGCGGGCCATAGAGCAGCACGTGGTCCAGGTGCTCGCCTCGTTTCCGGGCGGCCTGGATGAAGATTTTCAGGTTGGTTTTGATGTTTTCCTGGCCGATGAAATCGTCAAATTTCTGCGGCCGCAGGCTGTCTTCAAACAGGCTGTCTTCTCGGGTTTTGACCGGAGTCAGGATAGCCGGCATCTTGTACCTTGTTCCTTTCTGACCAATCTATTCTATTTAATCAGATTTTGGACATTCTTTTTAAGCATTCCCTGAGCAACAGGTCAAAACCGGCCTGGGGCCCAAGCGAGCTGATAGTGAGGTCCACTACCTGCTCCGACTCCTTGCGGCGGAAGCCCAGGTTGACCAGGGCCGAGACCAGGTCTTCTCTTTCTTTGGACTCTTTTCTCGACAGAACTTTCTCTTTCTTTTCAATCTTGTCGGCCAGTTCCATTATCACCCTCAGGGCAGTTTTCTTGCCGATGCCCGGGATCATCGACAGCCGGGTGACGTTGGTTTCCCGGACGGCTTCCTCCAGTTCTTTTGGCTCTATGCCCGAAAGAATATTGATGGCCATTTTAGGTCCGATGCCGGAAATGGTAATGAGCTTCAAGAAGCTATTTTTTTCTTCCGGGGTGAGGAAGCCGAAAAGCTGCAGCGAATCGTCGGTCAGGTGGGTATAAACCTGGAGTTCAACCGTCTCGCCAGCCTCGCCCAGCTTGAAATAAGTGGAAAGCGGGATCAGCAGGGAATAGCCCACCCCGCCGGTGTCGACCACCACCTCGCCCGGTTTTTTCTGGAGAATTGTTCCTCTGACATAGGCAATCATGTTGACTCTTTCTGTGGATTTTCTTCCAGCCTTAGTTCCAGCAAGCGGTTATTGAGATGGCAGATGGCCGCAGCCAGAGCATCAGAGGCATCAAGAGGCATTCGTTCATCTTCCAGATTAAGCAGAATTTTGACCATCCGCTGGACCTGGTCTTTTTCCGCCTGGCCGTAACCGGTAACCGCTTTTTTAATTTCCAGGGCGGAATATTCAAACAGCGGGCAGTTCCTGGAAGCCAGGTGCGGGGCGCAGTCCTGGTGGCCCTGGCCGAGAGACAGGGCGGTCCGCACATTGCGGGCATAGAAAGGATTCTCGATGGCTACCTCATCGGGGTGGTAGAGGTCAACGATCTTTTCCAGCTCGGTCCGAATTTCATTGAGGCGGAAATGAAAATCCGCCTGGCGTTCTGGCTTGATTATTCCATAAACTATGGCCTGAAGTTTTTCTCCGCTGTTTTCAACGAGACCGAATCCGGTGGACTGGAGGCTGGGGTCTAAACCGAGCACCCTCATTTAAAAGGCCATTCCATTAACCGGCGGCTGAATACCTGGCGATTTCTTCTTCGGCTATGTCAAAATTGGCTGAAACCGACTGCACGTCGTCGTGGTCTTCCAGCTCCTCGATCAGCTTGAGGCACTGCTCAGCCTGCTTACCTTCCAGCTTGACATAATTCTGGGGCAGGTAGCCGACGTTGGAAGCTGAGACTTCAATGTTGTTCTGTTTCAGGGCTTCCAATACTTTTTCGTAGTTTTCAGGGGTGGTGATGATTTCAAAATTGCTGCCGTCATCGCGAACGTCTTCGGCCCCGGCGTTTAGGGCAATTTCTAGGAGTTTTTCTTCATCCACCTTGGATTTTTCGACGTCAATGTAGCCCTGTCTCTTGAACATCCAGGCCACGCAGCCCGACTCGCCCATGCGGCCGCCAAACTTGGAGAAGATATGCCGCAGCTCGGCCACCGTCCGATTCTTATTGTCGGTCAGGGCCGTCAGGTAGATGGCCACGCCACCCGGCCCGTAACCTTCATAAACCACTTCTTCGTAAGAGGCTCCTTCCAACTGGCCGGTGCCCTTCATGATGGCTCTTTTAATATTATCAGCGGGCATGTTAACCCCTTTAGCCTCGGCGATAGCTTTTCTCAGACGGGGGTTCTTTTCCGGGTCGCCGCCGCCGGCCCTGGCGGCCACGCTTATTTCCC
>JANLGB010000005.1:20013-23555 GCA_024653405.1 Candidatus Saccharicenans sp. | reverse complement strand
TCAAGAACTTGAAAAAAGCTGTCCGCATGGAAAATCCAGCTCTGAAGAGCTTCTGTGCGGCCTGCTTTGACGGCTGTTATCCAACCGGTGATGTGACCCAGGATATTCTGAAAGCCATCGAGGAAGAAAGGAAGCTGGTTCAGGAAAGCCAGCTGGAGCTTAACATCAAGACCGGCCGATAATGGCTAGCGACTGCCTCAGACTTTTTCCCGCCAGTAATTGAGAAGATCCAGAAGGGATTGTTTCAGGCTGATTTGGGGTTTCCAGCCGGTCAGCCTCGTCAGCCGGTAAATATCAGCCAGCAGAATGGGCGGCTCCGGGAAAACAGTTTTCGTCTCTTCAGTCTCAAGCACCATCTTGGCCCGGGTCATTCCCAGCATCAGTTTCAACATTTCATTGCCCGACCAGGCCTGTCCCGAACCAAGGTTATAGGCCTCTCCGGGCTCGCTCTTTTCGGATATCAACCACAGGGCCCTGACCAGGTCCCTGACATCGGTGTAATCTTTCTTGTTCTCCAGGGTGGCCAGGCGCAGCACCGGATTCCTTTTCTTTTTTTCTATTTCGGCGATCTGGTGGGCCAGGCTGGAAAGAAAATAGTAAGCGGGCTGGCGGGGGCCAAGAACATGGAACACCCGGGCCCGGATGATTTTCAGACCGTAGCTCTTATAATATTGAAAGCCCAGCAGGTCCCGGGCCGCCTGGCTGACACCAAACGGACTCAGCGGGCGCAGGCTGGCCGTTTCTTTGATCGGCAACTCGTCGGAGTAGGCCAGCCCATAGGCTTCGGCCGATGAAACCAGGACCACAACCGGGTTCTGTTGCAGCTCTTTCAGGGCTTCCAGCAGATAGACTGTACCCAGAACGTTGGTGTTGATGGTTTCCGCGGCCAGGTTATAAGAAGAGCCAGCCGCCGCCTGCCCGGCCAGGTGGAAGATGCGGTCGGGTCGGCTGGTGGCCAGGACATTGAGCAGCGAGCCCGGGTCCCGGATATCGCCTTCCAGCAGCCTCAGACGGTCGTCAATCTTGACCAGGTTATCCAGCGAACTCCTGGGCCGGACCAGGCCGCAGATTTCTGCCTGCTGTAGGGTCTGGGACAGGTAATCAGCCAGGTGGCTGCCGATGAATCCACTGATGCCGGTAATCAAAATCCTCATGGTTGTTTCTCTTCTCAGACTATATCTTATAGTGCCTTTGACTGGAAGTGTCAATACTGGATTGGGACGAAATTAATAAAACTGGGGATGAGCTCATTTTGGAAGAATCATATCTCCGGTCAAAACCCGAGAGCTCCCAGCAGCTCGGAGGAACGGCTGATGTTTCCCAACCCGATGCTAAATCTGAACTGGGCCTCAGGCTGGCTGCGGTAATAAAACACCCGCAGGTCAAAGCTGAAATCCAGGCATTGATAATGATAAATACCGGCCAGGGCCGTGTACAAAACTTTCCTGTTCTGCAGGTCAAATTCAACCTGGGTTTTAAGGTCCAGCCGTTCGGGCCAGCGCCAGCCGGCCTGGAGCCCGGCCTGGTGGCTGCGGAAAATGCTGTCGGGACTGAGAACCTGGTAATTCCGGGACCAGTTAAGTCTGAAGAAAAAAGAGTCATCGGGTTGACCCAGGTTGGCCGTCAGCCTGGAGCTCAGGAAGTTTTTTTCGTAAGGGTTGAAATCAGCCGATATGTCCAGACTGAAGCGTCCGCCGGGGTAATACCGGAGATAAGCATTAACAGGAGAAAAATGGCGTCCCGGTTCCTGGGGATAATAATACCTGGTCGGACTGTGTTCGGGGTCAAAAAATACGGTTTCGGCCACCCCGATGGTCAGGATTTCCCGCGGTGAACCTTCTGTTCTTTTGAGCCAGTGCTGCATCAGCCCGAATTTGAGGTCATTATTTCTAAAAATTCCGAAAGGTGAGATTATCCGGTCCAGAGTCTCCCGGGATAAAGGAGTATCATAGGAGAAGGATAAAAAAGGTACCAGCAGGTGCTTTAAGTAAGGCTGTCCTTGGCTGAAATACACCCGGTAGAGGACCGGGCCTTCCAGTTGCAGCCCGAGCCTGGCCTGGGAGGTGAGCAGGGGCTTCGAACTGCGGGCTGTGCTCCCGGGTTCATAACTCTGAAAATAATAGGTGAAATTACCTGCGGCGCTGAGGTTCAGGTTGAGCCAGTCGGCGGGCAGCAGAGGGCAGCTCAAAACCGGCCGGAAATAGGCCTGGCCCAGGGTATAGGCCTGCTCTGATAGCTCGGTTTTCCAGCTGTATTTCCAGTTGTTAAGACCGGATTCAAAGGACAGGTACAGGAACGGCTGCAGCCGGTACTGGAGCAGGTTAAAGCTGGCCTGTGGCAAATAGGTGGTGGAGACGCTCTGGCCGGTCTGGGGAAAGTAGCTCTCAAACCTGGAAGTCCGCAAGTTGAAGTTGAAATAGGACCAGCTCCTGCTCAAGTTGATCTGGTAGGAGCGGTTATTGACGGTGGCCGTGGTAAAGTTATTATCGAATTCTCTGAGGAAATTGAAAGAGCTGGAATAATCTGCTTGGCCGGTCAGCTGGAAACCTGCGGGCAGGGTTTGACGATGATTCAGGCGCAGGATAAAGGCCGGCCGGGGACGCTCGCCTCCTTCTTCCTGGCGGAAGAAAAACAGGTAAGCGCTGGCTTCACCTCTGGTCCCAGCCGGGAGAAGGTAGCGGTATTCCAGCCCGAGGCCGGTGCCCTTTTTGGAATAGAAGTCGGCACTGAGGGTGGCATCCAGGTTCGGGGCCAGAGCCCAGTAAAAACTCTGGCTGAGACTAAAACCCTTAATCCGGTTAAAGCCCAGGCGGGGGAAGAGAAACCCGGTGGCCCGTTCCTTAAGCGGGTAGCGCAGGTAAGGAAGGTAAAGGAGGGGCAGATTTTTAATCCTGAACACCGCCTGTCGCAGGCTGACATAATCTTCGGGCTTCAGACTGGCCCTGGCTAAAGAGAAACACCAGCGGGGCACGGGCTGGGTGCAGGTGGTAAACCAGGCTTTTTCCAGCCGGTAAAGGTCGGTCGCAGATTTTTCGATGGTTCCGGCTCCAAACAGCAACCCCGGCCTGGAGATGGCCCGGACGCCCTCCAGGCGACCTTCACCGGTTTTCAGGTTATAGAGTAGACTTTCGCAGGTTATCACTTCCGAGGGTAGCTGCAGGGTTACCTGGCCCTCGGCCACCACTTCATAGGTTTCAGAGTTAACCTGTAGCCTGTCGGCCAGCAGGGTCAAAGCACCGAACCTCAGTTCGACCTCCCCTGTAGCCAGCCAGACCGGGCCGTTCTTTTCCTGGTAGCGGGCAGCCAGCTGAATTACCTCTTCGGACCGCTGGCTGCTATCCTGTTTACTGTCTGGAAAGCACTCCGGCCAGAGGTCAAGAGGCAGTAAAAACATCAGTAAAAAGGCGGTCGTCAGAACTCCTGTTTTAAGGCCGGGCATCCTCTTCATTCTTCACATAATATATAATTCACCGCTTATCATAGGCAAGAATAAATAATCCCGGGTAACGGGTTGAAGCGGCTAAGGCACTTATGGTAAAAAT
>JANLGB010000005.1:17999-20003 GCA_024653405.1 Candidatus Saccharicenans sp. | reverse complement strand
CTTGCAATTAACGAAATTTGTGATCTCGGTGAAAAAAGCGCCCTATTTTTTATCCTTAGCCGGGCGGCTGATGCTGGCCAGCTTGATTATAGCCACCGGGCTGCGGGCTGAAACCTGGAAAGCCAGGGAACTCCGCCTGGCATGGGAAAGAGCCGCCTGGAAGTTTGGGCCCCTTAGAATCCAGCCGCTGCTGGTTATCCGGGATGCCGGCTATGATTCCAACATCTATTACCACCCGGAAGCTGTTTCTGATTTCTGGCTGACAGCTGGCCCAGGAGCCGAGGCCTACCTGATGATCAAGAAACGGTTAATCTTTCATGTTTATGAATCACCCCAGTATGTCTATTTTTTCAAGACCGAAAGAGAAAGAACCTGGAATAATTATCTGAACGGAGATGTTTCCCTGAGTTTCAACCGGATTCTGCTGACGGCCGGAGGCCGCCTCAACCGGGCCCGCGAACGTTGGAACACTGAAATCGACATCAGACCCCGGAGGACTGAAAAAGGCAGCTTTGTCTCCCTGCTGTATCAACGCTCTTACCGGGTGTCTTTGGAAGTCAGGGCCGCCAGGACGGACTACGATTATGAAAGCATCGACTATGACTCGGTCAACATCGGGGAAAGGTTGAGCCATCTCGAAACTTCCTGGAGCGGGCGCTTTTATTACCGGCTTAATCCCCGGATTCAGTTTTTCCTGGAAGGCGAATGGAGCCAGTATGATTTTAAGAGCCAGACCAGCCTGGGCGATTCCCGGAGCCGGACATTCTCCTCGGGGTTTGAATTTTCTCCTGGCGGCCGGGTCCGGGGCCGGATAAGAATCGGCTATAAGCAATTTGAGACCCTGGAAGAAGGACTGCCCGATTTCCAGGAGCTGGTGGGAGATACCTCGGTCAGCTGGACTTTCCTCCGGCCCCTGGTCCTCAGGGGTTCTTACCGGCGGGATGTCAATTTTTCAATCTGGTCACCTAATCCTTATTATGTGGGCAATTCCTGGTCGGCCGGCAGTTCGCTCTACCTTTTCAGGAAAAGGATCCGGCTTGATTATACCTACAGCCAGCTCCGGAATGATTATCCCCTGGGAGAGGTTCCCGGTTCTGACCCCCGTCAGGATAACTATACTTTAAATTCTCTGGCCTTGTATATTAGAATAAAAAGGACTGTCGGCTTGGGCCTGGCGGCCGGCCTCTGGACCAGAGAGGTGAACGTTTGGAACTGGGAGGCCGAGCGAAAATTTATCGGGCTTAATTTGACCTATGAATTTTAATTTCTGATTTGGAGTCCGGTCTCCAGAGAAGGTAGAAAAGATGGAAAGAACAGGTAAAATTTGGCTGAAGTTGATTTTGAGCTTATTGCTGCTGGCCCGGATGGCTCCGGCCGGCTTCGGGCAGAATCAGGGGTTGCCTTCGGAACAGCAGGAAACTCAGACTGCCCGGGAGTATTTTATCAGGGAATACATCATCGGCCCGCGGGACCTGCTGGAAATCAAAGTTTTTGAACTGCCGGAATTTGATCACACGGTCCGGGTGTCGGAAGACGGCTCCATCACCCTTCCCCTGCTGGGCAATGTTCAGGTCGGGGGTCTAACCAAGGAAAAGGTCGAGCAAAAAATTGCTGACCTGCTGGACAAGTACGTCAAGAAGGCCCAGGTATCAGTCTTCATCAAGGAATACCAGAGTTCCCGGGTGGCCATCATCGGGGCGGTGGAGAAACCCGGGATGTACGAACTGGTGGGCCGCCAGACCCTGCTCCAGATGGTTTCCCAGGCCGGCGGCTTCAAGGAAAACGCGGCCAATGAAATCTACATCCTGAGAGAGGGCCAGGAGGGCAATACCGCTTCCATCAGCATTGACCTGGAGGACCTGCTGCTTAACGGCAATCAACGCCTGAACATCCCGCTCCAGCCCGGCGACGTGATCAATGTCCCGGTGGACAGGCTGATTACCATCTATGTTTTCGGCCAGGTGCGCAACCCGGGGGCCCTGCAGGTCAAGATGTCCAAGAAAA
>JANLGB010000005.1:0-17989 GCA_024653405.1 Candidatus Saccharicenans sp. | reverse complement strand
AGCGAGAATGCTTCCAAGCGGGGAGTGATCATCAAGAGAAAGGATAAAAGCGGCAAGGAAACTAACCTCCGGGTTAACCTGAATGATGTCATCAAGGGAAAGCGTAAGGACATCCCGCTCCGGGAGGGGGATGTGGTTATTGTTAAAGAAAGCATCTTCTGATGAACATAAGCGGTGAGGTCTGAGATGAACGAAAATTATGTTGAACCCCAGACTATGGAGACAGATGAAATTGACCTGAGAAAATACATCAATATTTTTTACCGGCGTCGCTGGACGGTTATCTCCCTGACCCTACTCGCCGCCGCGCTCTCGCTGATCATTTCCTTTGTCACCAGGCCGGTCTATAAGGCCCGGGGGACGGTCATGATCGAAAAGGAACCCAATATCCTGAGTTTCGAGGATATCTTTCAGATAGAAACTTTCCGGGATGACTATTTTCAGACCCAGTACAAGCTTCTGCAGAGCCGCAGCCTGGCTGAAAGAACTATCGAACGCCTGAAACTCTGGGAGAAAAAAGATTTCTCCTCCGGCAAGAATGTAACCGGCGAGGACTTAAAGAACCCGGTCTTCAGACAAAAGCTGGTGGATAAATTCCTGGACCGACTGGAGGTTAAGCCCATCCGGATGACCAGGCTGGTAGAGGTGGCTTTCCGGGCCCATGACCCGACCCTGGCCAGTGACTGCGTCAATGCCCTGTTCGATTCGTTCGTGGACATGAACATCGAGGCCAGGTACGAAACCACCGAACAGGCCACCGAATTCCTGAGCGAACAGATCGCCGAGCTCAAAAAGGAAATCAGCCAGAAAGAGCAGGAACTGCAGAATTACGGGCAGGAAAAAGACATCGTCATCCTGAGCGATAAAGAGACCACCATGCTGGATAAAATCAGCGAGCTCAACAAAGCCCTGACCGAGGCTCAGATTGAGCGGGTGAGAAAGGAGTCCTACTACAACGGGATAAAAAATGCCTCGCCCGATTTCATCCCCGAAGCCATGAACAATGCCCTGATTCAACGCCTGAGGGAAGAATACCTGAAGCTCAGCCGTGAATACGCCAAGCTGCAGGAGAAATTCCAGCCGGAGTACCCGGAAATGCAGCGGCTGAAGGCCGAGCTGGACACGGCCCGGGAATTGCTCAAGAACGAAACCCAGAGGCTGATTCGGGCCGCCTATGCCGACTACCAGGCTGCCCTGAAGAAAGAGGCTTCCCTGAAGGAACTGTTTGAACAGCAGAAGGAAGAAGCCTTCCGCCTGAACTCCAATGCCATCCTTTATAACAGCCTGAAGATTGAACTGGAAAACAAGAAAAACCTGTTGGAATCATTGCTGAAACGGCAGAGTGAAACCGGGGTCTCGGCCAGGTTAAAAGGGCTGCGGACTTCCAATATCAGGATCGTGGACCGGGCTGATATTCCCTTGCGCCCCGATAGCCCGAGAAAGTTCCGCAACCTGCTCCTGGCTCTGTTCCTGGGGCTGTTCGGGGGATTGGGCCTGGCCCTGGGGATGGAGTATCTTGACAATACGGTCAAATCGGCCGAAGATGTTGAGCGTTATTCGGGTTGGCCCACCCTGGGCGTGGTCCCGATTTTCGACCAGGATGCCACCCTGAACGGACATTATTATGCTTACCGCTCAGGGGAGGATGAGGAAGATAAAAAGAAGAAAAGAAGAGAAGACACAGCCGAAGCCGAAACTGAAATAAGAAGCATCGAGCTGATCAGCCATTTTGCTCCCGATTCCACCTTTGCCGAGAGTTATCGGTCGCTGCGAACCGCCCTGCTGCTGTCCGGACCCCTGTCGAGCCTGAAGAGTCTAATCATCACCAGTCCCCTGCCCAACGAAGGTAAGTCGGTTACAATTTCCAACCTGGCTGTCAGCCTGGCCCAGATGGAGAAGAAGGTGCTGCTCATTGATGCTGACCTGCGGCGTCCCAAGCAACACCGGATTTTCAACCAGAAAAACCACGACGGTCTCAGTAATTACTTGACCATGGGTCTGGAACTAAAGAAACTGGTTAAACCCACCCTGGTGCCGTCTCTGTATTTCATAAACTCCGGGCCGATTCCTCCCAATCCGGCTGAACTCCTGGGTTCAGAAAGAATGAGGGAACTGCTGGACAGTTTGAGGGCGACCTTTGACTTTATCCTGATTGATACCCCGCCTGTCCTCTCCGTGACCGATTCCCGGGTGCTGGGCAAGATGGTGGATGGAATAATCCTGGTGGTCCAGGCCGACAGGACGCCAAAAGAAGCCCTGCGCCAGACCCGGGAGATAGTTGACCTGCTCCAGCTGAAAACCTTCGGGGTGGTCATCAATGCCCTCAACCTGGACAACCGTGGCTATTATCACCGGCATTATTATCGTCATTATTATCAGCGCTGAGGACCATGGAAATTAAAGTTAAGGTTTATTTCCCCCGGAATCCGGCGGCCAGGGGGATGATCGACCTCCATACCCATCTTCTGCCGGACTGGGATGACGGGCCGGAAAGCTGGGAAGAAACGGCCCGGATGGTGGAGATAGCCGTGGCTGACGGTATCGAGGCCATCTGCCTGACGCCGCACCTGTTCCGCTTCTCCCGCTATCAGGACAGCCAGCAGGTGATGGAAGAACGGTTCAGTCAATTTTACGACCGGTTCGGCGCCGATAACCGGGTCAAGTTCTTCCAGGGGGCCGAGGTCTTCGTCCATCCCGACCTGGTCGAGGAGGTTGGCCGCCGCCACCTGAGCCTCAACCAGAGCGAATATGTCTTTGTTGAATTTCCGGGCGACCAGGTGCCAGTCGGTACCCGGGAGCTTTTTTATCGGCTGATGCTGGCCGGCTACACGCCCATTATCAGCCATCCCGAGAGAAATGACCTGTTCGGTCGCCAGCCCGAAATCCTTTATGACCTGGTTAGCCGGGGTTGTCTGGCCCAGCTGACCGCAGGTAGCCTGACCGGTGGGTTTGGTTCTGAAATACAGAAAAGAGCGGAGCTTTTTCTGCGGCATCATCTGGTGCAGCTGCTCGCCTCCGATGCTCACGATTCAGAAAAAAGGAAGCCCGTGCTAAGCCGGGGGGTGGAAGTGGCGGCCCGGATAGTCGGAAGGGAGGTAGCCGAAGCCATGGTCAGAGAGGTGCCCGAAGCCATTCTCAATAACCAACTGCTGCCCGAACTGGGCCGCCCGGTAAATCCGGTCCGCCGCCGGAAATTTCTGGGGCTTTTCGGGACCAAAAAAGAAAAAAAAATTATTACTTGAAAAATCGGACTGAAACGACTATATAAATAGAAAGGGAGGTCCAAATGCTCAGGACAAATATTTTTCGCTCTCCCGTTTTGTCAGGTATTATCATTTCGGCTTTCATGCTATTGCTGTTACCGGTCCACAGCCTGGCCGCGCCCACCGGTTCGCTGATCGGCTTTATTTACGGCAGCGATATGAAGACTCCGGTGGCTAATGCCCTGGTCAAGATCAGGAACGTTGATAACGGCCGGGAGTATGTCAGCACCCCAACCGATGCCAGTGGTTATTACAAGCTGGAGAAAGTGACCGAAGGCAAGTACATTCTGGGTATTGCTGCGCCCGATGGAGAATATAATTTCCCCTACATCATGGTGGTCAAGGGCGGAGAAATCGGCAAGCTGTCGCTGGCCCTGAAAGCTGGCAGCGCCTCGGGTCTGGGGCAGGAAACTGTCGAACCTACCGAGAAGGAAAAGGTTTCTTTCTTCAAGACTCCTGTCGGGGTGGCTGTCCTGATGGTGGCTACCACCCTGGCTCTCTACGGAACCTTTAAGCTCCTGGAAGGTAAGGAAGAAGCTTCCCCTTCTAAGAAGTAATCCGGCTGGCTTTAGGGCAGTTTCCCGGGTGTAATTAACACTTTCCAGCGAAATTTCTGTATTTTTGCAATCCTGTCTATTTTATAATATCAGTCTGATAACCCCAATGAAGACGCTTGTATTTATTTCTATCTGCCTCCTGGTCTGGCTTCTGCCGCTTCCATTTGGCGGGAACATAGAATGGGCGGTCCTCGGCCTGGAGGTAACAATCTGGCTATTATTCCTGGCTTATTTAATAGACCTCAGGTCTCGGCGGTGGTCCACGGCCGAGACCACCGGCCGAGAAAAATCAGTTTACCGTCCGGTTATCTGGCTGGTCTGCCTGTTCTACCTGGTTGCCCTGCTGCAGCTCGTACCGGCTCCGGCCTCGCTGGTCAGGGTTCTTTCGCCGGCCGCCTGGTCCTGGCGCCAGTCTCTCCTCGGGAGCGCGCTGTTCAGCCCGGACAGGTTCAAGTATTTCACCTTTTCTCTTTCTCCCTGGGCCAGTTCTTACGAATTATTGAAATACCTCTCTTATGGAGCTTTTGTTTTATTGCTGGTCCTGGTGCTTAACAACCGTGCCCGGATCAAGGCTCTGGCCTTGGTGCTTATCAGCGCCGGCGTCTTCCAGTCGCTGTACGGGCTGTCTGAATTTTTTGGCGGCACCAACCGCATTTTTACCTGGGTCAACCGCTATTATTCTGGAAGCGCTTTTGGCACCTTTGTCAACCGCGATCATTACTCGGCTTTCCTGGAGATGGTTTTCCCCCTGAGCCTGGGATATTTTCTGGTGCGCTCCGAATATTTTTCCCTCAGGCCGGGCCTGACCTGGAGGCAGAAAATCGTCAGGTTCGGTCAGGAGCAGGTTCAGAAATCGCTGCTGTTCGTTCTTCCCCCCCTGGCCATCGGCCTGGGCTTGTTCTTTTCCCGCTGTCGCTCGGGCATCATCATCTTCATCGTGGTTTTCTTCCTGACCCTGATCTTGCTTTCCGTCAGCTCGGTGGCGGGCCAGAGGAAGACCGAAAAGACACTGGTCCGGGTGGTCGTCCTGCTGGTCTTGCTGGGTGTGGTTCTAATCGGCCTGGAGCCGGTGCTGGAAAGATTCACCCAGGGTGGTTTTTTCGACCGGAACCGGCTTCTTTTTTATGATTACACCCTGAACCTTATATCTGACTATCCTCTACTGGGTTGTGGGCTGGGAACCTACGTTCAGGCCATCAATCCTTATCTACAAAAGGATTTCAACGTCATCTTAAGCCATGCCCACAATGATTATCTGGAAATGCTGGCTGAGGCCGGGCTTATCGGGGGCGGCGCTCTGGTGGTGGCCGCCTGGCTGGCTTTTGGCCTGGCTTTGAAACGCTGGCTCAGGTGTCAGGACCCCCTGGCCAAGGGAATTGGGCTGGGGGCGCTGATGGGGATTTTTTCTGTCCTCTTCCACAGCCTGTCCGATTTCAGCCTCAGAATGCCGGGCAACGCCCTGCTCTTTCTCAGCCTGCTGGTGCTGGCCGCCAGGGCCCCGCTCATCCTGGAGAAGAAGGAGGACGGCACATGACTGCCGTTTTAAGCCCAAGAAAGGCCAGAAGGAACCCGGCCATAATCCTGGGCCTGGTCTGCAGCGGGTTGGCGCTGGCGGCTTCGATTGTTTTCTATGCCGGTTACTGGCATTTTTTCCGTTTCCTGGAAGCCAGAGAAAATATCAAAAGCCTGGAAAGCGATTTTCCCGGGCTGGAGGCCAGACTCAAGACCGCCACCCGATATTATCCACTACCGGCTTTTTACGGCGAGCTCGGCCGGCTTCGTCTCCAGCGGGCCATGGCTGAAATTGAATTTGGTCAACCCGAGAAAGGAGAAACCTATCTTGACGGGGCGAGGGACTCCCTGCAGCGGGCTATGGCCGGAAATCCGCTGGATTATTCCTTTTTCTGGGAACTAAGCAAAGTCTATTTCTTGCATAATTACCCCCTCCTGACCTATTCCGGCAAGGGCCGACTTCTCTGCCGGGAGGCAGTCAGGCGCCATCCTTACAATGAATTCCTTTTCCTGAATGTGCTGCTGGTGTTTTTTGAACAATGGCCACTGCTGGAGGCCGAGGAAAAAGATTGGCTGCAGGCCAACCTGAGAAGGGTGACGACCGCTGACCCTGGATTCCTGGACAAATTGAGAAGAAGATGGCGACAGAATTATAAAGAAACCGGGAGGCTGGAGTCCCGGCTGTCCGAGCTCGGGCTTCAGGACTGAGGGCCGGTAATGAACAGCGCCCTTAACCAGCAAGAGATATATCACTTTTTGGAGGAAAAATGAAAGACAACTACAGGCTGTTGGCGTTTATTCTGATATTAATTATTTCTTTTGGCTTTCGCGCAAGTCTGAAAGCTCAGCAACGGGCGGTTGCTGACCAGGCCCGTTACCAGCGTTTTTGCCGGGGGATAAACCTTCCTTACTGGTTCTGGTTGAACCGGGGGCCACTCCAGCCGCTGGAAAAGGTCTATTCAGATAAAGACCTGGCCTTGATCCGGAAGCTGGGCCTGAGCTATGTCCGGGTGCCGGTGGATATGGCCAACATCTATGACCCGGACAGAGAAGACCTGTTGCGAACGGAAGCCCTGGGCCTGTTGCTCAGCGGCCTGAAAAAAATTATCAATTCGGGATTGGCCGTTAATTTCGACCTGCACAGCATTTCCCAACAGGCGGGCGGTTCCGATTATTCCGGTCCTCTGGGCAAGGATCCGGCCTTCACCGAAAGGTTTTTTGTTTTCTGGGAAAACCTGGCCCGCAAGCTGGCCGACTTTGACCCGGACTGGCTGATTGTGGAACCGATGAACGAACCGGTTTTCCTGGGTGAGGAATACCGCTGGCCTCCCCTTCAAAAACAGTTGATTGCTCGCATCCGGGCGGTGCTTCCCCGACATACCATTCTGGCCACCGGGGCTTTCTGGTCCAACCTGTCAACCCTGCTGACCCTCGAGCCCCTGGCCGACCCCGGGATCTGGTATTGTTTCCATTTCTACGAGCCGCACCTTTTTACCCACCAGGGAGCCCACTGGAGTTCGGAACAAGTGAAAAAGCTCCGCCGCGTGCCCTATCCCTCATCACCAGAGGCGGTCAGGGAAGCCATCTCGCTGGTCCAGCAGGAAGAACTGAAGCAGGCTCTTCAAGCCTATGGCCGGGAGAACTGGAATGCGGCCAGGATCGAACGGCGCATCGGGCAGGCCGTGGACTGGGCCGCTCGCCACCGGGTGAGATTAATCTGCAATGAATTCGGAGCCTACCGGACTTATTGCCTTCCCCCGTACCGGGTGGCCTGGATTAAAGATGTTCGGACCGCACTGGAAAAGCAGGGGATTAGCTGGGCCATGTGGGAGTTTGAGGGGGGCTTTGGCCTGATTTACCGCCGGAACGGTAAAGCTGTTGTTGACCGACAGGTGGCCCGGGCCCTTGGACTGAAGCTGGACTGAGTTTCCTCTTCAACCGGTCAGCCCGTTCTTAAAACTGGACTGGATTCTGGCAAACTGGTCTTTGATTTCTTTGGGCAGCCTGGACCCGGTTATCCGATTATTCAGCTTGAAGCGGGAGATTTCTTTCAGGTAGTATTGAACCTGATCGGTTTTTTTTAGGTTATAAGCTGACAGAGTTAGGTAAACAAAGGTTTCTCCCAACAGGTCGGTTTCATCCAGGAAACCGAAGGCGGCAATTTTCAGGTTCTGGAAAGCTTCTTCAAAATCACCCCGGTTGAATGCGGTCAGCCCGTCCTCGAAAAGTTTTAAGTAAAAAGGGTCGACCTGAGGCGAATGACTCGAAACCGGCTGCAGTTGTGGACCGGTTCCGGAGAGGGTCAGCACCAGGCAGACAGTGAGGAAGATAAGAAGAGGGAATAATTTTCTTATCCTGGGCAAGCCGGCCATCTTCAGATCTCCCTGATTAATACAAATTTTATCCACTTTAAGTCCATAATGCAAGTTGCCCGGTCCCGGCCATTGTTATTCTGTGCTCATAATGAGATATAATCTTAGACGAAAGGAAACGAGTTGAGGTGGTTGAAGGATACCGATTTTAAGAAGCTGGCGGAAATTTCTTCGCTGGTGATGATTCTGCCCTCCTCGATCGCCGTGGGCCTGGTCATCGGTTACCTTCTCGACCGCTGGCTCAAAACCGGGTCCTGGATGCTCCTGCTCTGGCTGGTGCTGGGTATTGTTTCCGGTCTTCTAAACCTCTTTCGGGGTATCAGGCAATATTTCGAAAAGAACCAGGCGTCCGAGAAGCCCCCGGAGGGGGGGGTTGATTCTGGCAGGCCTGGGGGATAAAATTCACTAAGGTTACTCATGACATCGGACTGGCTGGATAGTTCAATCAAGAGGATTCCGCTGGAAACTGTCCTCCTGGGGCTGGCGGTCGGAATAATCACGGGCCTGGTCTACGAGCCCCTGTCGGGAGGGCTGGTTTTGGCGGGCTCGGTCCTGTCGGCAGTGGGCTTTTTATCACTTAAATCTTTTGTGGACAAATATTTGCAGTCAGACCGGGCCAGGTTGTGGCGGCGGGCCCTCCTGTTTTACAGCCTGCGGCTGCTGTTGATTTGCCTGGTGTTTTTAATTATAATCTTTGTCTTCAAGGGCCGGGTTCTGGCCCTGGCGGCGGGCATATCTCTGATCCTGTTAGCAATCTTGGTGGAGGCGGCGAGAAACCTGGCCAGCATAAAGCAATGGAAGGCTTAGAACACAGCTTACCTATTGTTGATTTTTTTAACCTGATACTTGGCCGGCCGCTGGCCGCCCTGCTGGGCCTGTTCGGCCTGCAGGTTAAAGACCCCGCTCATCTGATCCCCGATTACCTGGTCATGACCCTGATAGTAGCTATTCTCCTGTCAGTGTTATTGGGCCTGGCCGGGCGCCGGGTGCAGATAATCCCCGGGAAAATCCAGGTGGTGCTGGAAAGCCTGATTGATTTTTTTGGGGGTATGATTCTCGATACTATCGGTGAGCCCGGGAAAAAATACCTGCCGCTCATTGCCACTGTCGGCCTGTTCATCATGACCTGCAACCTGCTGGGGTTAATTCCCGGCTTCATGTCGCCGACCAGCAAACTTAACGTCACCCTCGGTTGTGCCCTGGTGGTCTGGCTGTACTATCACTGGCAGGGCCTAAAAACCCAGGGGGTGCTGGGATACCTGAAACAATTTACCGGGTCCAACCCTTTTCTGGCTCCCCTTCTGCTGCCGATAGAAATCATCAGCCATTTTTCCCGTCCGGTCTCTCTGTCGATGCGTCTTTTCGGCAACATTTTTTCGGAAGAGCTCCTGATCTTGATCATCGCTTCCATCATACCCTATCTTCTGCCACTGCCTTTTATGGCCATTGCCATCTTTACCTCGGTGATTCAGGCCTATGTCTTCGTCCTGCTGACCTGCATTTATATAGCCGGGGCAGTAGCCCATGAGGAAGAACACTAATGAAAAGGAGAAATGAAATGTCAAAGAAAAGCAAGTTCTTGGGTCTGTCGATTTTTCTACTGGCCTTGACCCTGACTCCGCTGGGAGCCCAGACGGTAGACCCGGCCCGAGCCGACCTGTTCAAGCTGTCCATCATTGTGGGCGCCGGCGTCATCATTCTGGCGGTCATCGCCGGAGCCTATGGCCAGGCTAAAGCCATCAGTTCAGCCTGCGAGGGGATTTCCCGCAACCCGGCTGCCGGCCAGTACATCAGGGGTATCCTGATCTTCGGTCTGGTTCTGATTGAAACCCTGGTTATCTATGCTCTGCTGATCACCATCATCATTCTCATGGTCAAATGGGGCGCCTATTCCTGAGGTCCGGCCCCGGACGGCATAGATGGCTCTGAAACCGTTTAAGATACTGGCGGCTTCTTTCAAGCGCTTCAATGATGACCGCTGCTGGACCGCCTCTATTGTCATTTCCTATTTCTCCCTGCTGTGTGTGGTTCCCCTGGTAGCCCTGTTCTATTTCTTGGGCGTCAAGATTCTGGGCAGCGCCGAGCTCCTAGTGCGGAGCCTGAATATTTTTACCGAGGAATTTTTTGCCAGGATGGACCCGGCCTTTTTCAAGCGGCTGCAGGCCCTGGGCGGCAACGTCTCCAACCTGGGCTGGTTTGGCCTGGTGGGTTCACTGGTGGCCGCCTCCTTTCTTTTCTCCAACCTGATCGCCACCATCAACCAGATTTTCCGGGCCAAATACCACCGTTCTTTTTTCTACAACCGGTTGATTGAATATGTGACCATGATGGTCATCGGGGTTATTTTGCTGCTGTCCATTTCCATAACCGCGGTCTGGACCGGTCTGCAGAAATCTCTCCGAGAAAGCCCGGTGGCCTCGGAATTCATCAATCCCTACCTCATCAACTTTCTCAACAACTTTTTTTTCCAGTACCTGTTGCCCTACGGCCTGACTTTTCTCTTCCTGTTCACCCTTTATAAATTCATCCCCGAAGTCCGGGTCCATACCCGCAGTGCCCTGCTGGCTGCGGCCATCGCCGCCTTTTTCTGGGAGTTATTCAAGAGGGGTTTTGCCTTTTACGTTATTCATTTTTCGGCCGTGGGCATCGTCCTGTCAAAAATCCTGGCCGGGACTCTGACCTCGGTGATATTCTTCCTGCTGTGGATTTCGGCCTCGCTGGTGATCATGCTCTGGGGGGCAGAGCTGGCCGCAGTGATGAATGAATACCTGGATTCTTTGCCTGAAACCGGCCAGAAACAAGAGCCGCAGCCTCAGGTCTGATCCAGGTGTTTCGATAGGAACTTGACCAGCTGGTTCTTGGGCAGGGCCCCGATGACCGAGTCGACCGGCTTCCCACCCTTGAACAGGATGAGCGTCGGAATGCTCATAATCTGGAAGCGGGCGGAGACAGCCGGGTTTTCGTCTACGTTGACCTTGACCACCTTGAGCTGACCCTGGTAAGTCTCGGCCAGCTGTTCAATCACCGGAGCCACCATCAGACAGGGCCCGCACCAGGGTGCCCAGAAGTCTACCAGGACCGGCAGGCTGGAGTTCAGGACTTCCTGTTCAAAACTGGCGTCTGTAACCTGAATCAGGTGGCTGCTCATATGTTTCCTCCCCTATTCAAGATAATGGCTTTCTGGTAAAGCAATCGGTATTTACTGATCATCTTAACCCAGGAATTGTCGGTCTGAAAACAGTTGGCCCTGACCCGGGACCAGAGCTCGGGACTGGCATAAACCTGGAGAGCCTGCTGCACTGCCTGTAACATGGCTTCAGCAAGGAATTCCTCAAAGGTAAAGCCGTTTCCCTGGCCGCTGCTGGCAGAAAAGGGCTGGACCGATTCCCGCAGTCCTCCCGTGGCCCTGACCACCGGTACTGTCCCGTAGCGGAGGCCGTGCATCAGGGTCAGGCCGCAGGGTTCTTCCAGCGAGGGCATCAGCAGCAGGTCGGCCCCGGCCAGAAGCTGATGATAGAGACCGGAGCTGAATTCCGGTTTGAAGGCCAGTTTTCCTTTATGGGCTTGCTGCAGTTCTAATAGAGCCTGCTCGTACCTTTCCTCTCCCTGCCCGGCCACCACCAGCTGGCAACCGGTTGCTACCAGAGAACGGGCGGCCTCGATCACCAGGTCCAGACCCTTGAGCCTGGTCAGGTAGCCGACGACAGCCAGTAGGGGGGTGTTATCCTCAACCGGCAGCTGAAACTCTTTCTGTATGTGCCTCTTGCAGATGATTTTTCCAGACAGATTGTCCGGGCCGAAATTGGCCGGCAGGAGCGGATCGGTGGCCGGATTCCATTCTTCGTCATCTATCCCGTTTCTCAGGCTGTAAAGCGGCTTGCTTTTCCTGGAAAAAAAGGAGCAGATTTCACGGTGATTGTGGAGAACCTCGTCCCGGTAGGTGCGGCTGACGGTGTTGATGACTTCTGAAAACAGGATGCCGACCTTCAGGAAACTGAACTTTCCCTTGAAAGCCAGTTGATGAGAATTTAAATAATTCCAATCCAGACCGGTCAGGCTCAGAGATTCAGCCGGGAACTCTCCCTGGTAGGAGAAATTGTGAATAGTCAGGACGCAGGCTGTTTTTTTCAGGGCCGATTTTTTCTGGTAAAGGGACCGGAGCAGCATCGGTACCAGGCTGGCCGGCCAATTATGGCAATGCAGCAGCTCAAATTTTAAGCGGCTGCTGGCCAGAAACTCGCACACCGCCCGGTTGAAAAAAATGAATCGCTCGGCGTTATCGGGATAATCGCCCTGGGGTGAACCGTAGATGTAGTCGCGGTGAAAATATTTGGGCTGGTCTATCAGGTAGAGGGTAAAACGGCCGGGCTCGGCCCGATAAACGGTGGCCGGGAGCTTCTTGCCGCCCACCGGAATCTGCAGGTCTTCGAGGACAGTTTCCTTGCTCAGGGAGTCCAGTTCTGGCCGCCGGTAATGGGGCAGGAAAACGCTGGCTTCCAGACCGGCCCGGGTCAGGTACCTGGTTAGCCCGGCGACTGCTTCGGCCAGCTCCCCGGAGCGGGCATATGGAGCCAGCTCGGGCGTGACCATGGCTATCCGGAGCTTGTTGACCATGAGAAAAAATGATAGCTGGCTGCCGGGCAAAAATCAATCCACCCCCCAGTTCTCGAGCCTAAAAGGTTCCCTTGAAGAATAAGACCCGGGGTTCCAGGGTCCGGGTTGGCCTCACTCGGCCCAGCCCAATTTTTCCTTGACCAGCTGGTAATAACTGCGCCAGGGCGAGGTTACCAGCAGCAGTTTCAACCTTGATTTTTTTACCGTTATCAGGGCGTTCCTGGGAATGGTTGCACCCCTCTGGCCGTCGATCGTCAGGTAGACCTTTTCTTCGGGTGTCAGTAATTTGATTCTTATTTCGGAGCTGGAGGGGATGAGAAGGGGCCTGAAAGACAGGGTATGGGGACAGATGGGGGTCAGAATGATGGATTCAATAGCCGGGTGGACAATTGGCCCACCGGCCGACAGGGAATAAGCGGTTGACCCAGTAGGGCTGGAAAGAATCAGGCCATCTCCCTTCAGCCTGGTGACCTCTTTCCCGTTAATGAAAATCAGGACCTCAATCATCCTGGCCAGAGCCGATTTATTCAGGACCACGTCGTTCAGGCAGATATCTTTGCGGTCGCCGTAGAAGATTTCCAGCAGGCTCCGAGGGCTGAGGAAGCCATCTTTGTTCCGGATGAAGGCTTCCAGCACCGGCCGGGCCTCAGCCACCGGGATTTCGGTCAGGAAACCGAGGCGTCCGAGGTTTATTCCTATTACCGGGATGCCGGCTCGAGCCGCCGGTGGAGCGATACTGAGCAGGGTGCCATCTCCGCCGAGGACGATCAGGGCCTGACAGAGTCCGGCCAGGCTGTCCCGGTGGTAACCCTTCTTTAGGCCGAGCTTCTCCGCGGCGATGTTTTCCAGCAGGGGTTCAATCTGCTGGGCTTTAAGGAAGGCCACTATTTCCTTTAGCACCCGGTCGACGCCGGGAGCATGGGGCTTGATCACAATCCCTATTCTTTTAATTATTTTTCTGGGAGCCATCGGCCAGAATCTCCTGTATTTTATTCCTGATGTCCTCCAGGCTAAGTCCCTCGCCTCCGGCCGCCAGCCAGGCCAGGAATTCCCGGTTGCCCTTCTGGCCGAGAGTCTGGCAGGCCAGCAGCCCCTTAACCGCGAAGCCGTTCTCCCGGGCTCCGGTCAGCACCTTTTCCAGAACTTCCCGGTGGACCAGGCTGTCTCTGATTATACCTTTTTTACCCACCTGATTTCGACCAGCTTCAAATTGCGGTTTGATTAAGACCAGGAGGTCCCCGGAGCTCATAATCTTTTTAATCGCTGGGAGTATTTTTAAGACTGAGATAAAGGAAACATCGATTACCACCAGGTCGGGTATATCGGCCAGGTCTTCCGGCCGAAGGTAGCGGGCATTTTTTTCCAGGGCGATGACCCGGCGGTCCTGGCGGAGCTTCCAATCGAGTTGCTTGATATTGACATCGATTGCATAGACTTTACGGGCTCCGGACTGGAGCAGGCAGTCGGTAAAACCACCTGTTGAAGAGCCTATATCCAAAGCAATTCTGTCCCGGACGTTGATTCCGAAAACCAGTAATCCTTCTTCCAGTTTAGCTCCAGCCCGGCTGACGTAGGGGAATTGTTCCTGGATGGTTATTTCTGAGTCGGGAGAGACCAGCTGTCCCGGTTTTAGGGCAGGCTGGTCGTTTACGAGAACCTGGCCGGCCAGTATCAGAGCCTGAGCTTTTTCCCGGCTGGGGGCCAGACCCCTTCGCGCCAGCAGCTGGTCCAGACGGATTCTGTTCATCAGGCTTAAGATTACAGGAGCTTCTGTTTCTGGTAAAAATCCCTGATGGCTGCGGCCAGGCTATCGGCGTCCAGCCCCAGGACTTTCCGGATTTCTTCCGGCCGACCGACCGGGTAAACATCAGCCGGCAGTCCAAAGCTCTTGAAGGCCGGATGGTAGATTTGGTTGCGGTCGAGCATTTCCCGCACAGCACTGCCGAAGCCACCCTCAATCACCCCTTCTTCCAGGGTGAAAATTACTCTGGCTTTTCTGGCCAGTTCGGGCAGCATGATTTCATCCAGCGGTCTGGCGAACCTGGCGTTGACCACGGCCAGCGACAGGCCCTCCTCCTGGAGCTTCCTGGCCACCTCCAGGGCGATGTTGACCACATGGCCGTAGGCAATCAGCAAATCCTGTCCAGGCTGCAGCAGTTCGGCTTGCCCGGCGGGAATGAACCGGAATTCTTTATCCAGCGAGACGCCCAGCCCCGGCCCCTTGGGAAAGCGGATGGCCACGGGGTGACCGTAGCGAAAGGCGGAGTAGACCATGTGCCGCAGTTCGTTCTCGTCTTTGGGGGCCATCAGGATGATGTTGGGCAGATGGCGGAGGTAGGCGATGTCGTTCGTGCCCTGATGGGTGGGGCCGTCTTCACCCACAATTCCGGCCCGGTCGAGGGCAAAAATCACCGGCAGGTCCATCAAGCAGACCTCGTGAAAAACCTGGTCGTAGGCTCTCTGCAGGAATGTGGAATAGATGGCCACCACCGGCTTAAGCCCGGCGATGGCCAGGCCGGCGGCGAAATTGACCGCGTGCTGTTCGGCAATGCCCACATCGAAGAAGCGGTCCGGGTTCTCTTCGGCAAACTGGTTGAGCCCGGTGCCGTCTGTCATGGCCGCGGTGATGGCGATTATTTTCTCATCGCTCCGGCCGAGTTCGGCCACGGCTTCGCCGAAAGCCCGGGAATAACTCATTGTTTTTTCCCGGCTCAGGGGTTGACCGGTAGAGATATTAAAGGGGGAAGCGCTGTGGAACTTCTCCGGGTCAAGCTGAGCCGGCCGGTAACCACGGCCTTTCTGGGTCACACAGTGAATCAGGATAGGCCCGGGGTAATCACGGGCATGTTCCAGAGCTTCGATCAGGCTGTGCAGGCTGTGACCGTGGATGGGACCGATGTACCTGATGCCCAGCTCCTCGAAGAAAATTCCCGGGAAAAAAGTTTTCTTGATCATATCTTCAAAAGCCCGGGCTGCCCGGATGAGCGGCCAACCCAATCTGGGGATGGACCGGAGCACCGATTTGGCCTGTTCTTTTATCCGCAGGTAGGGCTGGCCCGAGACCAGGTATGACAGGTACCGGCACAGGGCCCCGACATTGGGCGAGATGCTCATTTCATTGTAGTTGAGGACGATGATCAACCGTTCTCGCAGGTGGCCGATCTGGTTGAGGGCTTCGTAGGCCACTCCGCCAGTCAGGCTGCCGTCTCCGACCACAGCGATGACATTATGGTTTGCCCGCTGACGGTCACGGGCCACAGCCAATCCCAGGGCGGCCGAGAGAGCGGTGGAGGCGTGTCCGGTGTTGTAGACATCGTGCTCGCTTTCCTCGCGGCAGGGATAGCCAAGCAGGCCCCCGAACTGGCGCAGGCGGGCAAATTCTTTCTGACGGCCGGTAAGCAGTTTATGGGTATAGCACTGGTGACCGACATCCCAGACGATCTTGTCCCGGGGAGAATCGAATACATAATGAAGGGCCAGGGTCAGTTCAACCACACCGAGATTGGAGGCCAGGTGGCCACCCGTCCTGGACACAGTTTCGATTATTCTGGCCCTGATTTCAGTCGCCAGTTGAGCCAGTTCCTTGATTGATAATTTTTTGAGGTCTTCAGGACCACTGATTGTGGGCAATAGTTTTTCCGGGCTCATGGCTGGTTCTCCCGGCCGGGTTGTAGTTCGTTGACAAAAAATCTCAAAACTTCCGAATCGATATCCGCCTGCCTCAATTCCTGGAGGGCCAGGTCCAGCCAGGTCGAAAGAAGCTTGGAAGCAGCCTCCCGGCCGAGGACCGCGGCCAGGTTCGGACGGAAAGCTTTGCCGGTCAACCGGTCCTGGTCGAGGTCCTGCAGGTCGTCACGCAGCTGGAAGGCCAGTCCCAAGTAGCGGCCGTATCCCTCCAGGGCGGCCACGGCTTCAGCTGGAGCGGCCGCCAGCCAGGCTCCGCTGACCACAGCTACCCGGATCAGGCCGGCTGTTTTCTTGAAGGCGGTTTCTTCGAAAGCTGCCGGGTCCCGGTGGTCAGGGTTGAAGCTGATATCAAGCCACTGACCGGCAATCATTCCCCGGGCCCCGGCGGCCCTGGCTATCTCAGCCATTATCCTGTCTTTGAGCTGGTGGTCGTTCCCCGGGGCCGGAGCTGCGGCCAGTATTTCAAAGGCCAGGGTCAACAGGCCGTCTCCGGCCAGAAGGGCCAGGGCTTCTCCGAATTGCTTGTGGCAGGAAGGTTGGCCACGGCGGAAATCGTCGTTATCCAGGATTGGCAGGTCGTCGTGGATTAGTGAATAATTATGGATGAGCTCCAGGGCGCAAGCATAGGGCAGGAGCAGGTCTTCGGCCGCACCGAAATGTTGACCGCTGGCCAGCAACAATAGCGGCCGAAAGCGCTTACCGCCGCCGAGGACGGAATAACGCATGGCGGCCAGGACGGGGGAGTCTTCGGGCTGCAGGTAGGAAGCCAGGGCCTGTTCCAGCCGGCTTCTTTGCCGCTCGAGATACTTTTCAGGGTCCACCGCCATGCTCCAGTCAGCCTGCTTTATCGGTCTTCTTCCTCAGACTCTTCCTGGTTTTCGCCTTCAGTTTCTTCTTCCAGGCCTGAAGCGCTGAAGTCTTCCGGGCTGAAGTCGTGCGGCTGCAGCTGGCCTTTTTCGTCTTTAAGCAGGATTTCTATTTTCTTTTCGGCTTTATCCAGCTCGGCTCTCAGGAACCTGGTCAGCTTGATGCCCTTTTCGAACAAGGCCAGAGATTCGTTCAGGGCCAATCCGCCTTTTTCCAGCTGGCCGACGATTTGCTCCAGCTCGGCCAGCGCTTTTTCAAAATTCATCTCTTTTCCCTTGGTATTCATTGCTTCTCCTTGATGAACTTTGATTCAATTTTAACCCTGGGGTCGACCCGGTTGACCCGGCAATTTAGTTCACCCCGGTAGAAAGAGACTATCACCTCTTCGCCCGGCTTAACTTCGGTGGCCTTCTGCACCGGCCACAGGCCGCCGGCCTTCCAGCAGATGGTATAGCCTTTTTTGATCACATTTAAGGGAGAAAGGTTATCGAGCGAGGAGGCCAGGCGTTGCCAGAGAGAGTTAAGGTCTTTCAACCTGAGCTCCAGCGAATGTCCGAGTCTTTGCCGGAGTTGCTGGCTGCAATTCTTAAACTCGGTCAGAGTGTCTTTCCTGGCCTGGAGGGCTTTCCAGGCCCGGGTATCCAGCTCATCCACCCGCTGCCCCAGGTTCATCAGCTTGAACTTTAAACTATTGACGATTCTTTCCTCGGCCAGCAGGCTGACCCGGTTTCGCCTATTCTCCAGGAAATACTTTTCCAGCTGGTAGAGACGGCGAAGGAGGTTATTGATTTTTTCCCGGAATTCTTCTTCCTTGGCTACGACCATTTCAGCCGCGGCCGAAGGAGTCGAGGCTCGGATATCGGCCACAAAGTCAGCAATGGTAAAATCGATTTCATGGCCGACAGCCGAGATCACCGGCTTAGTCTTCATGCAGTTGAAAATGGCCCTGGCCACCACCTCTTCGTTAAAAGCCCAGAGGTCTTCGATCGAACCCCCGCCCCGACCCACTATGACCACATCGATGTCGTCCCGGCGGCTGAAATAGTCGAGGCCCTCGGCAATATTTTGGGCTGCCCCCTCGCCCTGGACCAGGGAAGGATAAATGATGATGTGCAGG
>JANLGB010000059.1:3635-11666 GCA_024653405.1 Candidatus Saccharicenans sp. | reverse complement strand
AAGATGATTTTCTGGCCGCACCATTCCAGGAATCTTAAGAAATCCTCTCTGGAAATCTGGATGGTGGAAGTATTGACATTGGGATGGAAATTCAGGGCGCTTTCGGTGAGCAGGTCTTTGTCCACCACCACCCCCACTTCCCTGGCAGCCTGGTGAATCAGGCCGAAGGGCGAAACGGCCCCGGGAGTGAGTCCCAGAAACCGCTTCAGCCTCTCGGGAGAAGCAAAACTCAGCCGGTCCTCGGCCAGGCTTTGAGTCAACCATTTCAGGTCAATCTTCTTTTCCCCTTTAACTATCACCAGATAATGGCGGTTACCCCGGTAATTCCTTATGAACAGGTTCTTGCAATGGGCTCCACCCCGGTCTTGCCAGTAAAGGCTGGATTCTTCCAGGGTGAAGACTGGCGGATGCTCAAACCTCTGCCACTTAATTCCAAGGCGGTCGAGGGTCTCCAGCACCTCTTTTTCTTCCTGAGTCAATTCCTCACTCCTGAGCAACCATCACCCGCCTATTTTACTCAAAGCCGAAAAACTTTAAAGCCGACCAGTCTTTTCATATAATTCACCTGGTTTAATAAAAAAATGAATTCCTGCCTATTTGAACCCGTAAATATCGGCCGTTTGAGGCTCATCAATAGGTTCGTTCGCTCGGCCACCCACGATTACCTGGCCGATGACCAGCAGGGCTATGTTGGCCCGGCTCAACTGGAGCTCTACCGCAAGCTGGCTGAAGGCGAGATCGGCCTGATCATCACCGGGCATGCCTATGTTCACCCTTCGGGGAAAGCCAGCCCCCGCCAGATAGCGGTTGACGACGACCGCAAAATCCCTGGCCTGGCCAGGCTGGCCGAAGCTGTTCATCAGACCGGTTCAGGTTCACGGGTTTTTCTCCAAATTGCCCATGCCGGACGTCAGACCCGGCCGGCCCTGTGCCGTCAGCAGCCGGTGGCTCCGTCGGCAGTTTACGATCCTGTTTCCAGGGTTCTGCCCCGGGAACTGACGGTGGAGGAAATCCACCAGGTGATTTATTGGTTTGTGAAAGCTGCCCAGCGGGCCAGACAGGCCGGCTTTGACGGCGTCCAGCTTCATGCCGGACATGGTTACCTGCTTAGCAGCTTTATCTCACCCCATACCAACCGCCGCACTGATGACTGGGGTGGAAACTGGGAAAACCGGTCCAGGATTATCAGGGAAATAATCTCCGGTATCGGCCAGAGCTGCGGTCCGGACTTTCCAGTAATAATCAAGATGAACGCCACCGACCATCTGCCCGACGGACTTACTCTGGAAGAGGCCATGAAAATTGCCCTTTCCCTGGAACAGGCCGGACTTCAGGCTATAGAAATCAGCGGGGGCATGAACGAAGCCGGACTGGGGTCGGTCTGGCCCGGTTTAAGAGCCGAAGAACAGGAAGGCTACTTCGTCCCGCTGGCCGCTTCTATCAAGAAAGTTCTGAAGATCCCGGTCATGGGCCTGGGTGGCATCCGGACCTACCGGGTGGCAGAAAAACTGGTATCAAGCGGCCAGGTGGACTTAATCTCCATGAGCCGTCCCTTTATCAACCATCCCGAGCTAATAAAGGATTTCAGGTCCGGACGTCTGGAAAAATCTCCCTGCCTTTCCTGCAACCAGTGCTTCAATCCCAGGGGTATCCGCTGTCAGCCCAAAAAGACGTGACTGGACCGGGTCAGCTGACACCGAAGGCAACGAAGACCACAACTGCCCGGGCCATGAATTATTAACTTTTCGCTACTCACTACCTCGCCCAGCAGCCAGCAGTTGCCATTAGGGTCAAGCCAGATTTTTCAAATTTATTTGAATTTTTTTACGAAATTTTATAATTTTATAAAAGTAATCCTTATTAATCCAATGTCTGATCCAGATATTATTTTAAGTCTTTTTAACAAAATAAGGAGCCGTTTTCCGGCCTTCTTTCTCCAGAGTGAAGGCCAAAAGCGTCTTTACCTGAACAGCGGCGCTGGTAGCCTGATGGTTGATAGCTGTTTGCAGGCTATAAACTCAAGCGCTGCCTACCTCAATCCTATGCCCGGGCAGATAACCCCGGCTGAAAGACAAACCCTTGAGTTCCAGCAACAGGTCAGGCAGCTGGTAGCTGATTTTATCGGAGCCTCGGGGCCAGAGGAAATTTCTTTTCATTTTTCCACCACGGCCGCTCTCTTTAACCTGGCCTATGCTCTCAGGTCCCTCTTTAAGCCCGGTAAGAATCTGGTGGTGACCGATCTGGACCACTTTGCCAATATCTCACCCTGGGAAAGTCTGGGCCTGGCCCAGGGAGCAGAAATCAGACGGGTCAAACTCACTCCGGAACTGATGCTGGACCGGACTGACCTGATCCACAAGCTCGACCGGGATACAGTGCTGGTGGCCCTGACCGGGGCTTCCAATGCCCTGGGGACCATCCCGCCCCTGACCGACCTGATCTCAGACATCAAGCAAAAATCGGGCGCCCTGGTGGTAGTTGATGCCGTCCACCTGGCTCCTCATGCCCCCGTTGACGTCAGGGAATTCGGCTGCGATTTTTTGGCCTTTTCCGGTTATAAGATATTCGGGCCGATGCTCGGGCTGCTTTACAGCCGGCAGGAAACGCAAGACCGCCTGGCGCCCTACCGGGTCGAGACTAACCAGGTTGCCCTGCCCTATTGCTGGGAACAAGGCATGCTGCCCAATCTGAATCTGGCCGGCTTAAAAGGAGCTTTAGAATACCTGCTGGAACTGGGCCGTGCGGTCCGACCGCGTGAATCCTCGGCCCCAGCCCGCAAAATTTTTCGCCTGGCCCTGGAAGCCATAAAAAAGTATGAGCAGGACCTGAGCCTCTATTTTCTGGAGAGGTGGAAGAAGCTCCAGTCGCCTCGTCTTCGGTTGTATGGAATTGAGAACCCAGCCCGAGTAGTTTCCAGGACTCCGACCTTCGCCCTGGAAGTAGACGGATTAAGTCCGGCCGAGTTGAAGAAGCTTTTCTGGGAAAAAGGCGGGATTATCATTGCCGACGGCAACCATTATTCGGCCGTAGTGGTCAGGCACTTAAAGAAAAGCGCCCTCAACCGGGTCAGCCTGGCCCATTATGACGGTCCTGATTCCATTGACCTGTTCTTTGACTGCCTGGAGAATATTTTATCTCATTGAATAAAACATCATCATAAGGAGTAACAAATGGCTAAGTTCGAAGGAGTTAAATGGGCCCCCGGTCAGATGAGGTATTTCCTCTATGATAAGAGCTTTGAGATGTTCGAAGCTGAAGCCAAGACCTACGCCGCCACCAGGTCGACCTATTATGCTAGTTTTCTCTGTTTTGAAGGCATCCGCTATTTCTGTCGAAAAAATGAAAAGGGCAAGCTGGAATTAGTTTTCGTCAACTGGGATCAGAATTTGGAACGCTTCCGCCGGAGCATGGCCTTCAACCTGAGCCGTGAACAACAATCCATCCTGCCCACGAAGGAAGAACTGGAGGTGCTGTTCATCAGAAAATTCTTTTCCCACCCGGCTCTAAGACCTTACCTGGAAGAAATGGCCGAGAAGGGAGTCCAGGGCTACCTTCGGCCCTTTACCCTGGATGAAGAGCATTCAATGGGGGTCACCTTTCCCAACTTTCCAGCCATAAGGGCAGTGACCTGCATGTACAATCAGTACCTGGGCGAGCCATTTGTGGGAGTGGTTATCCCCCACCTGGTGAGAGCCCTGGGGGTTAACGGCACCGGCTGCCTGAAACTGGGAATCAATTACCTTATGAGTATCAAGGCCATTGATGAGGCCCGAGCCCTGGTTCCAGAAGCAGCCTCGGTTCTCTTCCTGGATGACAAGACTTGCCTCCCCATTGAACAGAGAGAAATCAGCGAATGGGATTCTTCTTGCTGCCTTTTTGCCCTGGCTGATGGCACCGTTATCAAAATTCCCGAAAGCAACCTGATCCTGCCTTCCATCACCATCAAGGGCATGGTGGTCATCCTCGAAAACATGGGGATCAAAGTCCAAGAACGGCCCTTCACCTACGGAGAACTCCTGCAAAGGGTCAGAAAGAACGAACTGGTTACCGTAGCCAGCGTCGGCACCGCCGGTATCCTCAACCGCTGCGAAAAACTGGTGCTGGTGGATGCCCAACTCAAAATAGTCGGCCAGCACCTGCCGGACAAAAACCATCCGCTCTACCAGAAGCTGAGAGAGGTCCGGGAATACTACTGGAATGTTTACCGCGGCCTGGTTCCAGCCTGGCCCGGACTGAAAGTCTTCCGTTACGAAATTGATTGAGGGATGAGTTAATTACCCGGCGGCCCCAGATCGGAATATCATGTCGCCGTTGTGGTTAATTAGCACTTATTTCGTGGTGACCATAGCCGAAATTCTGATCTCGCCCATGGGCTTATCTTATGTCTCCAAAGTGGCCCCGGCCACCATCAGCGGCTTGATGATGGGTGGCTGGTATCTGGCCATTTCCTTCGGCAGTTACGGAGCCGGTCTGCTGGGAAAATTCTACAGCCAGTTGGCTCACCATCAGTTCTTCCTGCTGTTGGCTGCCCTGCTGGCCCTGGCCGCCCTGCTGGTTGGTTTAGCCATTAGGCGACTCGAACGCTATTCTAATTGATTTTGATTAATATATAAATTAAGGAGAAGTCGGCATGTCCATAACCGAAACCTTGATTAAAGAAAAAAATGAGCAGGCCGTCGGCCTTTTGCGAGAAACCGGCCTGGATTGCTGGATAACCTTCACCCGGGAGAGTGAAATTTGCGGCGACCCCAGCCTGGTATTCTTGGCCCCCGGCCACGTCACCTGGCATTCAGCTTTCATCATCAGTTCCAGCGGAAGGAAAAAAGCCATCGTTGGTCTTTATGATAAAAAAGCCATCGAAGAGGTCGGAGCCTATGAATCTGTCGAAGGCTATGTCACCGGAATCAAAGAACCCTTGCAGAAATATCTGAGGGAACTCAAACCGCAGACCATAGCCATCAATTATTCCAGGACCAGTGAAATCTGTGACGGCCTGACCCATGGCCTGTATCTGACGCTATTTGATATCCTCCAGGAAATTGGCCTGGAAAAAAGACTGGTCTCGGCCGAGAGACTGGTCTCAGCCCTCAGGGAAAGGAAGTCGCCGGTAGAAGTACAGGCAATTAAAAAAGCCATCGGCCTGACCCAGGAAATTTTTGACCTGGTTGCGGGTTTCATCGCCCCGGGCCGCAGCGAGAAACAAATTGCCGATTTCATGCTGGAAGAGGTCCGAAGGCGCGGCCTGCAGACAGCCTGGGGACAGAGTACCTGTCCGGCAGTCTTTACCGGACCTGAAACCGCCCAGGCCCATTACTCCCCCACCGACCGCCTGGCCGAACGGGGCCATATCCTGAACATGGATTTCGGGGTTAGGGTTGACGGTTATTGTTCCGACCTGCAGAGAACTTTTTACCTGCTGCAGGAAAATGAGACCCAGGCCCCGCTCGAGGTCAGGCAGGGGTTCGAAACGATTGTCAGGGCTATCGAAGAAGCCAGGCGGGCCATGAGGCCGGGAGTTCAAGGAGTGGAGATAGATGCGGTCGTCAGAAAGATTATAACGCAGGCTGGGTACGAAGAATTTCCCCATGCCCTCGGTCACCAGGTGGGTCGTTTTGCTCACGACGGCACCGCTCTGCTCGGACCGGCCTGGGAAAAATATGCCGATAAACCTTTCCGCCCCCTGGAACCGGGCATGGTCTTTACCCTTGAACCAAGGTTGACCGTCCCGGGCCGTGGAGTGGTGACCATTGAAGACATGGTCGTGGTAACCGAGATGGGAGCTGAATTTCTAAGCCGCCCGCAAACGGAATTGATCTTAATCAGCTAAATTAGGGCTCACCCTCAAGACGGTATCTCAGTCGGGCCGCCCGCTAGCAGCCCTGACTAATCAGAGGCGAAGGGTTCCTCCAGGGAAACCGCCTCCATTCCGCCCATCATCCTGGCCCCCTCGGCCGTTACCACCATGCAATCTTCAATCCGGAGGCCGAATTCACCCGGCAGGTAAACCCCGGGTTCATTGGAGAAAGTCATTCCGACCTCAATCCGGAGCTTATTACCTTGCACCAGGTAAGGATACTCATGTCCTTCCAGACCGATGCCGTGCCCCAGACGATGGCTGAAAAATTTATACCCTGGACCAAAACCGGCGTCCTCTATCACCTTCCGAGCCGCCCGGTCCACATCCTCACAGGCAACTCCCGGCCGGCAGGCCTTCAGAGCTGCCAGCTGCGCTCTTCTAACCACTTCCCAGATTTTTTTATGCCGGTCCGAAGCCCGCCCGAAAACCAGAGTCCGGGTAACATCGGAACTATAACCTTCAACCCGGCAACCGCCGTCAACCAGGATGACATCGCCCTCTTCCAGATTCTTTCTCTTCCTCGAACCGTGGGGGAAGGAAGAAGCCGGCCCGAAAGATGGACCGCCCGACCCGCTCACTCCAAAACCGGCATGGGCTTCGCGGATAAATCCGGCCAGCTCTTCCTGAGTCATTCCAGCTCTGATCCGGCTGAAGGCTTGCCGGTAGGCCAGCTTAGTAATCCTGTTGGCCGCTTCCAGGCAGGCAATTTCCTGGTTCGATTTAATACCCCGGCAACCATCGGAGACCGGGCTACCGTCGGCCAGTTCCAGCCAGGGAACATCCTTTTTTAAGCCATAAACAATAAAGGACCTGGTGGAGGGCTCAAGCCCGATCTTTTTTAACCGGGCATAATCCCGGACTGTTTGGCCTAGCAGTCGGTAGGGACTCTCGTTTTCCTCCCAGGTTCTGATCTCCTGGCTGTCCGGTATCATCTCCCGGGCCCGGTCGAGTTCGAAGGCCGAGCAAATCCAGACCGGTTCCCGCTCCGGGAATAAAATTACCCCGAAAGTTCTCTCGCTCCGCCACCAGTTGACCCCGGTAAAATACTGCAGACTGGGCCCGGGTTCTACGAACAGTCCGCCCAGACCAAGGCCGGAAATCAGGCCAGAAGCTTTCTGCCATCTTTTCTGGTAATCTTCGGGACCGAAGGGTGTGATGGCGGCCAGCCATTGTTTCAATCTGGCGTCTTCAATCTTATCAGTGGCCACCTGGCCAGAAGCCAGAGCCCTGGCCATCGACCTGGTGCTCAAAATGGCCAGCCCGCCCATTTTCAAGAAATTTCTTCTTTCGACCATGCCGAATCCTCCAGGAAATCAGTTAAAGCCATTCATACTCTATCAGGCGGCAGCTGGTCAATTTATTTTTGTCAGGCAGCTGAATTTGGACTATAATCCATTTCTTCTATTTCTTTCCGGCAGTCTGAAGATGAACCATTCGGAAATCGGTCAAAATCTGCGGCGCCAGGCTTTGAACTTCATAGTCCTCATGGGACTGGTCAGTCTCTTCAGCGACATGACCTACGAAGGAGCCAGAAGCCTGACTGGCCCTTATCTGGGACTCCTGGGAGCTTCGGCCTTTGTGGTCGGCCTGGTGGCCGGGCTGGGCGAGTTCATCGGCTACGGACTGCGCCTGGTCACCGGACTGCTGGCTGATCGCACCAGGAATTACTGGCTGTTGACGTTTCTCGGCTATGGACTCAATTTGCTGGCCGTGCCCCTTCTGGCGCTGGCCGGACGCTGGGAACTGGCCGCCCTGCTCATCGTGGCCGAAAGAATGGGCAAAGCCGTCCGCAAGCCGGCCCGTGACGCCATGATGTCCTACGCCGCCCGTCAGGTTGGAACCGGTTATGGCTTCGCCCTGGAAGAATTCCTGGACCAGCTGGGAGCCATGCTGGGACCTTTGTTCCTGTCCCTGATCATTTTCCTGAACCAGGGGCTCGGAAACCTGACCAGCTATCGCCGCGGTTTTGCCTTCCTGCTGCTGCCGGCCCTGTTGGCTATGGCCGTTCTGACTGTCAGCCGCCTTAAATATCCCCAACCGCAGAACTTTGAAGTCAGAGAAAAATCTCTGACCGCCAGGTTCGACCGACGTTTTTGGCTCTACCTGGCAGGCACTTCCCTTCTGGCGGCCGGTTTTGCCGATTTTCCCCTGCTGGGATTTCATTTTCAGAAAAA
>JANLGB010000059.1:0-3625 GCA_024653405.1 Candidatus Saccharicenans sp. | reverse complement strand
CCCCTGGTCTATACCCTGGCCATGGGAGTGGATGCCGTGGCTGCCTTAATTTTCGGCCGGCTTTTTGACCGCATCGGACTGAAAGCTCTGATGCTTTCCACCATAGTTTCAGCCCTGTTTGCCCCGCTGGTTTTCCTGTCCACCGACCGAATTCTGATAATTTCTGGAATCGTCCTGTGGGGAGTAGGACTGGGGGCGCTGGAATCAATTCTCAAGGCGGTAGTGGCCAATATCATCGCCCCTGAAAAAAGAGCCACGGCCTATGGCCTCTTTAATGCCATCTTCGGGGCCGCCTGGTTGGTCGGCAGCGCCCTGATGGGCTTCCTTTATGACCGGCAGATTATGATTATGGTTCTGTTTTCAGTCGCCGCCCAGGTGGCGGCTGCGGTTATCTTCTTCCTGGTATACCGGATTCTAAGCCACCCGGAAACCAGGGTCGCTTGAGAGAAAGGCCCAGCCTGCCTAAAAACCACGCGAATAACTGGTCCAGAATTTCTCGTAAAGTTCGCGGTACTTTTCCATGGTCGCCCGGGCAAAATCACCCGTGTATAGGGTTAGGTACTCGTTGACAGTTAACGGTTCCTTTTCCGGGGTTTTGCTGTTCATGATTTCCAGGACTTTTTTCTCCACCAGGGGCAGCTCGGCCAGGGCCCGGTCTTCAAAGGCTCGAACCGTTTCCTCCATTAATTTCTGGTTTTCTCCCCAGCGCAGAATAGCCAGCCTGTTGGTCCGCCGGAAAATCCAGGCTGCCGAGTCTTCCCGGTAACGATGCTGGGCGCTGACTTCAAAAGCCGGTGGCAGAGCAGTTACTCCGGCGAAGATAGGAATCCTGGGACTGAGAGCCGGGTTGTCAAAGGCAAACCAGCAAACTGCCCCTACGGCTGGCGGTAACCAGCTTCGCAATTGAATGACCGTAGCGTAAGCACAAGCGTTGATGGCAATAGTGCGCTGCGGCGAGATGGTGCCCGGCTTGAGGGTGTTAATCAGATTGATCCAGTCCCGTGACATCCAGTTGCTGACCACCGGGCTCTTAGTCAACTCTTCCGAGTTCCTTTTCCGCACCAGTAGATTCTTACTCATATCGTATTCGGTCCCTTCATAGGTTTCCCGGTAGAACCGCAGGATGTCCCGGACCGAGACTTTTTTTTCGGGCTTGATGGTAAACGGCAGCTCTTCGGCGTTCGGGTCAAGCTTCAGCGAAGGGGCCAGCTGGCTAAAAACAAAATATTCCCGGATGGCAAAAGGTTTGCGGCCACCATAAGCTTTCCAGAACTTAAACGGCTCGCCCTTGTTAGGATCCCACCAGCCCATGTCCTCGGCCACCCGGAAGACGTTGTCCGAGGCCAGGTAATTATTGGGATCCTTCAGATTCAGCTGGCTGATCCTCGGAATGTTGGCCGAAATGCCCACCTGGTCATCGGGAATGCGTACCGCCGCCCAGACCGCTCCTTTTTCCAGCGGACCGGCTCCAAAAATTTCAAAATGCCAGACCTCCTTGCTATCGGCGATGGTCAGGCATTCCCCGTAATCTCCATAGCCGTACTGTTTTACCAGCTCCCCGGCCAGCTTGATGGCTTCCCGGGCCGTGCGGCACCTTTCCAGCATCAGCCTTTCCAGTTCCTCAATCATGAACATACCCTCAGGATTATAGAGCTCTTGCTTGCCACCTATGGTGGTTTCACCTATGGCCAACCCAAACTCATTCAGGGCGGGATAGGCCGTGTTGAGGAAAGAATAGGTTTCGGGAACTTCTGGGATCTCGCCTTTGAGAATAACCCCTCTCTGGTCGTAGGGGGTTTCGGTATGCATTTTTCCTTCATAAATCTTATTGGTACTGCCGGGTTTATTCTGCCGACGGGGAACGATATTAACCCACTGCCGGTAGTTGCCGTCGCAGGTATGGCAGGTTATGACCGAACCGTCACTGGAGGCCAGGCGTCCAACCATGATACTGGTGCAACCCCAACCGTCTTCCGGCTCGACCTGAGCAACGGAAGCAGTGGGCCGGCCGTTGAGTGAGAGAAAAATTAACACCAACCCCAGAAAGAGGCTGGCGGCCAGGATTATTTTGGGTGTTTTTTTAATCGGCATAATCAGCTCCTTGCCAATTGGATTGAGAATTTCATTATCTTTTTTGCCCGGCAGGCTGTCAAACTATTTAATCTTTCTGTTTTATAAATTTATTCGGTCTGGATTAAAATAAAATCAGGCTTTTAGAACGATGCGGGTCAGCTTCAACCAACCGGCTTTTGTCCCCTGGGGAGGCTTCTATGGCCGCCTGCTTTATTCCGACCTGATGATAATCCTGGACAATACTCAGTTTGCCCGAGGCTTCACCTTTGTTAACCGCAACCGCTTGAAGGGCCCGCAGGGCGAAATCTGGGTAACCGTGCCCATCAGGAAGAAAGGGCTGGGCCTGCAGAAAATTAGCCACCTCCGGATAGCAAGACCGGAAGGTTGGGCTTACAAATTCCTGTCTTTGCTCAGGCATTATTATGGCCACTCTCTTTACTACGAACGGACCATTTCCGACCTGGAGAGGATCTTACCAGAAGCGGACGACAATTTTCTCCGGCTGGCTCTTCAAACTTCAAAGCTTCTCTCGGACTATTTTGGACTCCGCACTCCCTTTCAGCTCCAGTCGGAATTGAGTCTGGACCTTAAAGGAACAGAGCTCCTGGTGGCGCTGGCTCTTAGGGTTGGGGCTGGGGAGGTTCTCCTTCCCTACCTGGCTGACCGCCATCTCAACCTGGAAGCCTTCCACCGGGCTGGACTTAAAGTATGCTTCCTAAAATACGACCAGGTGCCCTATCCCCAATTTTGGGGCAACTTCATCGAAAACTTGTCAGCGCTTGACCTCTGGCTGTGCTGTGGGCCGGAGGGTCTCAGAAATATCAAACGCAGTTCCCGGCTTCTCCAGACCTGAGCCTCAGCCCCTAGAGAGCGCCGGGTCCGAGAGAACTCTGTCCATCCTGAAAAACCAGGAATTCCCTGGTCAGGGCATACACAGAATTCTGAAGACCGAGCAACCTTTCCACCACCTCCTGGACTCTGATCGGTTTTTGTGGTTCAAAATCAAGAAAGAACCAGAGCTTGTTTTCAGAAGGAGCCAACCGCAACTTCACTTTTCCCTGATACTGTTCAGACAGCTGGTTCAGTGAATCCCCGGCCAATTTTTCAGACAGGCCTTCCATCCGGGCCACGTCCGGGTCTGACAGGTCCAGGGTATAAACCAGTTGTTTGATGTCCTGAAAAAGCGGTGGACAATCTCGGCCGCATTGACGCAAACTCCGGAATTGCAGGCCCTCCGGCAGAAGGGGGTTGATTGTCTCCAGAAATTCATCTTCTGCAATATTTTGCCTGGCCTTGAATTCCATGACTTCAGCCCGGGCGGCCATTCCCAGCGGCAGCGCCGGTCCAAAGGTCAGCAGCATCTTGGGATGAAAACCCTGGGAGAAAGCCATCGGCCAGCCGGCTCGCCTTATAGCCCTTTCCAGCTGGTTGAGCAGGTCATTGTGCGAGATGAAGCGGAAAGGACCATCCTTCCGGTAAACAGCCCGGTAGCGGATAGGTTCAGCTAGGGTTTCTCTTTTGTCTGCCGGTAGCTCCACCTTGGGCCCGGGAG
>JANLGB010000058.1:10140-11701 GCA_024653405.1 Candidatus Saccharicenans sp. | reverse complement strand
CCATGCACGGCAGCGCCAACGTCATCGGCGGGGTCAATGTTGTCCTGAAGATGAAATGGGGGCAACCATCTGAAAAACTTATAGTCAAAGAAGCCTACCCCACCCTGAAATTTGCCCTGGGTGAAAACGTCAAGCAATCCAACCGAACCCTGCTGCCCGGCAGGCCCCAGCGCTACCCGGCTACCAGGATGGGAGCCAATGCCCTTATCAGGAAGGAGCTGCTGAGAGCCAGGGATTACCTGGCCGAATGGGAACGGTATGAAAAATTGAAAAATTCCAAGAACCCGCCACCGGGTCTCCTGCCGCCACGGAAGGACCTGGCCAGAGAATTCGGGTTCAAAATCGGGGCCTTTGAACATGCCTGGGAAGCTTACAAAATCACCGATGAGCTGCTGGCAGCAGGGGTCGGAATTTCGGTCTTCATTGACAGCTGGGCCTATAAGATGGAAGCGGCCGAGGGCATTGCCTATAACGCCGCTTACTGCAGCAAGAGAGGAATTCTGGTGTCCATAAATTCCGATAGCTCCGAAAGGGTGCGGCGCCTGTTTAACGAAGCCGGCAAGGCAGTCAAATATGGTCTAACCCCGGACCAGGCCCTGAAAATGATTACCATCAACGCCGCCAGGCAACTGGGCGTTGACCACCTGGTCGGCAGCATAGAGGTCGGCAAGCAGGCTGACCTGGCGCTGTTCAACGAGCATCCAATGAGCGCTTATACCCGCTGCGACCTGACCGTAATCGAGGGCGAGGTTTACTTTGACCGGGAGCAGCTCCTCAAAGAGAGACTGGCCGCGGCCGAGACCAGGAAAGGAGGCAACTGATGAGGCCCGATAGAATAAAAACCGGTAGCTGGAAAAAGATTTCTCTACTGGCGCTGATGATGTTTCTGATAAGTTTCCAGCCGGCCAGGTCGCTTGGCAGCGGACCTGCCGGTCAGGCAGCAACTGCAGAAACTAAGCCCGGGCTCCTGGCCATCGTTAAGGCCCGGATTGTTCCGGTCGTCGGCCAGGAAATTCAGGCTGGAACCATACTGGTAGAAAACGGGAAAATCAAGGCCATAGGCAGCAACCTGGAAATCCCGGCCGGAGCCAGGATCATTGAAGCTCCGGGCCTGGTCGCCTACCCGGGGATGATTGACAGCTATTCTTCCCTGGGTCTGGTAGAGATAAGCGGGATAGCCGCCACGGTGGACAACCGGGAAACCGGGCGGATTAATCCCCAGGTCAAGGCCATTGAAGCCCTTAAATGCGACTCCATGCATATTCCCATCGCCCGGGCCAATGGCATTGTGGCCGCGGTGGTCTCCCCGTCCGGCGGGTTGATAGCCGGGCAAAGTACCCTGGTCAAACTGGACGGCTGGACCAACCGGGAAATGGTGATTAAGGAGAGCCTGGCCCTGGTGGTGGAACTTCCCGGCCTCAGGGGCCGCCGGGGTTTCATGGGTCTGGGAGGCCAGCAGGCCGCTGTTTCCACGGATAAAGCGCTGGTCGAGCTCAAAGAACTTTTTCACCGGGCCAGGATGTACGAAAAAAGAAGAGAGGAGGCAGCCAGAAACCTGCTG
>JANLGB010000058.1:414-10130 GCA_024653405.1 Candidatus Saccharicenans sp. | reverse complement strand
CAGCAGCAGGTTTCTGGCTGCTGCCCCGGCCCGAGTTTGATGAAACCAGCCATTGCCTGCTGCCGGTGGTCAAGGGAGAGCTCCCGGTTATCTTTGCGGTTCATGCCGATAAGGATATTATCCAGACCATTAAGTTTGTGCAGGAGGAAAAGATTAGGGCGATTTTTTACCAGGTGGAGCAGGGCTTCAAGGTGGCCGAGGAAATCAAGAAAGCCGGCATTCCCTGCATTATCGGCTCCCTCTATGACCAGCCACCACTCTGGGAAGACGGCTACGACTCTCTCTTCCTTAATCCGGTCTTACTCAATAAAGCCGGCGTGAAAATCGCTTTTTCTTCATCCAGTTCCAGCGCAGCCAAAGACCTGCCTTACCAGGCAGCCAAAGCCGCCGCTTTTGGACTGGATAGGATGGAAGCCCTGAAAGCAGTAACCATCTATCCGGCAGAAATTTTTGGAGCGGATAAGATCATGGGCAGCCTGGAGCCGGGTAAGCTGGCCAATATCGTCCTGGCCGATGGCGACCTGCTGGAACTTGGAACCAAAATCGAAAAAGTTTTTATCGAGGGGCGAGAAGTGGACCTCAGTAACCGCTATACCGAGTTGCTGGAAAAATTCAGGAAAAGAGAAAAGGAGAAGTGACATGAGCCGGAACAGGCTGGAGAGAGGAGGAAGGTCGGGCTGCCAGAAGCCCAGTTTTACCTTCCTGTGTCTTCTGGGTCTGGTTGCGCTGCTCATTCTGTCAGAGCCCCAGGCCGGGCTGGCCCGTTCTCAAACCGGTCCACCGGCTCCGAAAAAGGTCACTGCCAAGCTCAGCCGGGAAAAGAAATACGTCCTTGACTGGCTGGGGCAGAAGGAGCAGCTCGAATATTTCGGCCGGATTTCCGACCGCATCTGGTCCTACGCCGAACTGGGCCTGCAGGAATTCAAGTCTTCCCAGCTTCTGGCCGATACCCTGGAACAGGCTGGCTTCAGGGTCGAGCGGGGGCTGGCCGGCCTGCCAACCTGTTTCGTGGCCACCTATGGACAGGGCCCACCGGTCATAGGTTTTCTTGGAGAATTTGATGCCCTGCCGATGCTCTCCCAGAAGGGTCGGGTGCCCAGGAAAGACCCGGTGGTGGAAGGAGCCCCAGGCCACGGCTGCGGCCATAATACCATGGGCACGGCGGCAGTAGCCGCGGCCATCGCCACCAAACAGGCCATGGAGAAGTTCGGGCTGAAAGGAACGATTAAAGTCTTCGGTTCGCCGGCCGAAGAAATCCTGGCCAGCCGACCCTATATGGTCCGGGCCGGACTTTTCCAGGATGTGGCGGCCGTCATCGATAACCACAGCTCGAGCGATTTCGGCACGGCCTACGGAATCTCAGGAAACGCTGTAATTTCCGTCATCTTTACTTTCAAAGGGAAAACGGCTCACAGTGCCGGGGCACCCTGGGCCGGGCGAAGCGCCCTGGATGCGGTCGAACTGATGAACGTGGCCACAAATTACTTGAGGGAACACCTTAACCCGGCTCACCGCCTGCACTATGTCATCCTGGAGGGTGGCCAGGCCCCGAATGTCGTTCCGGACAGGGCTTCGGTTTGGTACTATGTTCGCAATACCGACGACCAGCTGGAATCCATGTATGAACGGGTGGTCAACTGTGCCCGAGCCGCAGCTCTGGCCAGCGGCACCGAACTGGCTGAAATCAGGGTTTTGAGCGCCACCCACCAGTTTCACGGGAACAAAGCCCTGGCCGAACTCATCCAGAAGAATATAGAACTGGTGGGCCTGCCGGCCTGGGAGAAAGAAGAAGAAGAGTTCACCATGGCCCTGCAGCAGGAAGTAAAAGCAGAAGAAAAAGGATTGGCCAAAGAAGTCTCCCGGCTCCGTGAACCGCGCGATACCTTTATCGGGGGCGGCTCGACCGATGTGGGCGAGGTGACGCTGGTGGTGCCCACGGCCACCGTCCGCTTCCCGGCCAGTGTCCCGGGTGCTATCGGCCATCACTGGTCAACGGTGGCTTCGGTTTATGGCTCGATAGCCTGGAAAGGGCTTAACGCCGGGGCCAAGGCCATGGCTCTAACGGCCCTGGACCTGCTGACCAGGCCGGAAGAACTGAAAAAGGTCAGGGCTGAATTTGAAGAATATATGAAAACTCATTCATATAAGTCGTTCCTGCCGCCCGAGGCCACTCCTCCCCTGGAACTGAACCAGGCCCTGATGGAAAAATGGCGGAAGCTTCTGGAAGCACATGAGATTAAAGATTAACGGGACGAGCCTTTACCGGTAAATCGGCTTTAGGCCCATTACATAAAACATAAAAGCATACTTATCTGTCAGCTCGTCGATGGCCTTGGTGACATTGCTCGAGCCGTGACCGGAGCGGGTCTCGATGCGGATCAGAACTGGCCTGGAGCAGGCCTGTTTTTCCTGCAGAGTGGCGGCAAACTTAAAGGAATGGGCCGGCACCACCCGGTCATCGTGGTCGGCCGTGGTCACCATGGTAGCCGGGTAACAAACTCCATCCCTGAGGTTATGCAGCGGGGAATATTTGTATAAATAGCGGAACTGTTCTTCTTGATCGCTGGAGCCATATTCCACCACCCAGCCCCAGCCGACGGTAAACTTATGAAAACGGAGCATATCCATGACGCCAACCGCCGGGAAAGCCACCCCGAACAGCTCCGGCCTCTGGGTCATGACCGCTCCCACCAGCAGGCCGCCGTTGGAGGCCCCGGAAATGGCCAGGTATCGGGGCGAGGTATATTTTTCCTGAATTAAATATTCGGCCGCGGCGATGAAATCGTCAAAAACATTCTGTTTATTCTCCAACATCCCGGCCCGGTGCCATTTTTCACCATATTCTCCCCCGCCCCTCAAGTTGGGTTGGGCGAAGACCCCGCCGTTCTCCAGGATTACTACCAGGGCCGGGTTGAAAGCGGGTGTCAAGCTGATGTTAAAACCACCGTAGGCCGTCAGATAAGTCGGGTTCTGGCCATCAAGGGCCAGTCCCCTTTTATGGACGATAAACATCGGCACCCGGGTCCCGTCCTTACTGTTATAGAAGACCTGGTTGACTTCAAAATCTTCCGGGTTGAACTTGACTTCCTGACGGACAAAAACTTCCGACTGGCCGCTGGCCAGGTCGTACTTGTAGATGGTCGGCGGATAGTTGAATGACTGGAAGGTGTAGAAAATAACCTTGTCGTCCCTCCAACCTCCAAAACCGGAAGCCGTGCCGATGGCCGGGAGTTCAATTTCTTTCAGCAGCTGGCCGTCGGTCCGGTACTGATAAACCCTGGTCCGGGCGTCCTGAAGGTAGGCGGCAAAAAGGTAGCCGCCAGCTGTACTGGCCGCGGTCAGGACTTCGGGTTTTTCCGGCAGGACCTCCTGCCAGTTTTCCCGGCCTGGCTTCTTGGGGTCAATCAGCACCAGGCGGAAGTTGGGAGCTCCGATGTTGGTCCTGACCAGGAATCGGTCGCCCAGGTTATCAATAACCTCGCTGTCGTTGTCAAAACCGGGCACCAGGAGCTCAAAATCTGATTTTTTCGCCGACAGACCTTTCCAGTAGAGTTCGTTGCCCGAAGTCCCGGCTGAAATCTCCAGGATGGCGTACTTCTGGTCTTCGGTTACCCCCAGGTTGAAATATCTCAAAGGATTTTTCGGGTCCTGATATATGAGCACATCCTTCTCCTGAGGTTCACCCAGTTTATGATAGAAGACTTTCTGGAATTCATTGCGGGCCCGCAGTTCCTGGCCCGGGGCCGGTTTATCATAACCGCTGTAGAAAAAGCCGTCCCGATACCAGGCCGCCCCGGAGAATTTAACCCACTGGATCCGGTCCGGCAGTTCCTTCTTGGTTGCGATTTCCATCACCCTGATCTCAGACCAGTCCGAACCAGCTTCGGAGCGGTTGATGGCCACATAGCGGAAATCCGGAGAAAAACCGGCCAGGCCGATCCTGACTGTGCCGTCGGGGGAAAGCTGGTTGGGGTCGATAAAAACTTCGGGCTGGCCCTCAAGTCCCTTCTGAATATAAATCACCGACTGGTTCTGCAGGCCGTCGTTCTTGTAGAAGAAATAGTATTCCCCGGCCCGGACGGGTTGACCCATCCTTGGATAATTATAAATATCCTTCAGGCGCTGTCGGATTTTCTCCCGGTAAGGGATTTTCTCCAGGTAGGCAAAGGTCACCCTGTTCTGTTCTTCCACCCACTTCCTGGTTTCCTCGGAATTGTCATCTTCCAGCCAGCGGTAGGGGTCGGGCACTTTGGTTCCGAAATAATCATCTACCTGGTCCACTTTTTTGGTCAGGGGATAGGTTATTTTTTCTTCGGTTTTCCGGCAGGCGGCCACCACTATAATTATCAACAGGACAAAAATAAAGGCCAGCATGGTCATCATTTTGGCTTTTCTCATCAAGAGCCTCCAGTCAACATATTTTTAAACTTATTAATAACACAAACTGTTCGCTTCTGCCAGATGAATTTCCACAGAAAAAATTGCAGACAAATCCGGCCTATGGTATTTTATGCCATCTAAAGGAGGTGGCCATGTTTTCAACCATCTTCGGTCTGTTCCTCATGCCAGCCCTGATCATAATCCTGGCTCTGGTCCTGGCCTCTAGAAAAGGAGGCCAGAGATGAATACCCTTGGTCTTCATGCCAATCCCTGGGCTTTAGCTGCTTTCTTACTGTACGTGATCATGATGGTCTCGGTCGGGATCATTACTGCCAGGTTTTCTTCGCGTGGCCTCGGCGAATTTTTCCTGGGCGGCCGGAAGATGAAGTCATTCGTGGTGGCCCTGGCAGCAGTGACTTCCGGACGCTCGGCCTGGCTGCTGATCGGGGTATCAGGAATGGCCTTCAGCCGCGGGGTTTCGGCCGTCTGGGCAGTCGTTGGTTACATCCTGGTGGAACTGTTCATGTTCATCTTTCCCGGTAAAAGGTTGCGTTATTTCACTGGAAAGATGGGCGACATCACCATACCCGATTATCTGGAATCCAGGTTTGAAGACCGCCGCCACCTCCTGCGGCTGTTTGCCCTGATCCCGATTTTAATTTTCATGACCGCCTACGTGGCCGCCCAGTTCAACGCCGGCGGCAAATCCCTGGCCGCCAGTTTCAACCTGACTCCACTCCAGGGAATTCTGATAACCGCGGCCATCGTCATTTTCTACACCGTTCTCGGCGGCTTCATGGCCGTCTGCTGGACTGACACCCTGCAAGCCCTGTTCATGATCTTCGCCCTGATGATACTACCGGTCATAGCAATCATTCATTTCGGCGGTCTGGGCCGGCTATTCTCCGTGCTGAAAGATGTTTCTCCCGGTTACCTGGACACCTTCGCCATCAGCTTCGGAGCCTGGCTGGGCTTCGTGGGCATCGGCTTCGGCTCTCCCGGGAATCCCCACATTCTTAATAAATACATGAGCATCGAGCAGCCAGAAAAGTTGAACCAGACCGGGTTGATCGGTACCCTCTGGAATGTGCTGATGGCCTGGGGAGCGATTTTTATCGGTCTGGCCGGAAGGGCTCTTTACCTGGACGTGACCAATCTTCCAGGCCAGGACCCGGAAAACGTCTATCCCCTGCTCGGCTCCCAGCATCTCCATCCTTTCCTGTTTGGCCTGACCATCGCCGCCATCTTTGCCGCCATCATGTCGACCGCTTCCTCCCAGTTGCTGGTGGCTTCTTCGGCCGTCGTCCGCGATGCCTACCAGAAAATAATCGCCAGCCAGAAGCAGATCCCGGAAAAAAGGCTGGTGTTAATCAGTCGGGTCTTAACCCTGGTGGTGGCCCTGGTGGCCCTGGTCTTTGCCGCTTATGCCAACAAGCTGGTCTTCTACCTGGTGCTTTTCGCCTGGGGCGGCCTGGGAGCGGCCTTCGGCCCGGCCATTCTGCTTTCTCTCTACTGGAAAAGAACAACCAGGGCCGGAGTCATTGCCGGAATACTGGTGGGGTCTCTCACCGAAATTATCTGGTACCTGGTTCCCTCGCTCAAGGCGCTGGTGTCGGAATGGGTGCCAGCCTTTATCCTATCCTTCCTGGCGGTAGTTCTGATCAGCTTCAAGACCAGGTCGCCCGAGCGGGTGGAAGAATACATGCAATATATGAAAGGGCACTACTGAGCCCGGGAGAATCTCAAACGGATGTTCTTTTTTATTGGAGGCATCACACCTAAAATAAAAAAGCTGGAAGAAATTCCGTCTGTCTGCCCGCGGTGTGGATTGACGACGCTCTACAGAATTAGAATTGATCATTACCTAAACTTATTTTTTATCCCCATCTGCCCCGTTAAAAAAGGCCGCCCGGTTCAGCTCTGTGAAAATTGCGGGCTAGAAATTCCGGCCGAGGTTCCAGCTGCCTGGCCAGCGGCCGACCAGCACTTCGCTGGAAATAAGGGACTTCGCTGTCGGGGCTGCGGCCGCCAGCTGGAGCCCGGTTTTCGCTTCTGCCCCTACTGCGGCCAAGCTTTAAACTAACGACCGATTCTGGTAATATCAAAAACAATCGTTAACGGATGGAAAGATGCTCAAGAAAATCGCCGTCATAACCAGAGATTGCGCCGGGATTAACGCCGCCCTGCGTTCCCTGGTCAGGACGGCAGCCGGGCACAACCTTGAAGTTATGGGTGTTCTCAGGGGATATGATGGCTTGATCGACGGCCAGCTCCTGGCCCTTGACCGGCGGTCGGTCTCAGGGATCATCAACCTGGGCGGTACCATCCTGAAATCAGCCCGCTCAGATAGATTCTTAACCGAAGCCGGCCAGCTCCAGGCCCTGAAAACCATTAAAGAACAAAAGATTGATGGTCTGGTGGTTATAGGGGGCAACGGTTCACTCAGCGGCGCTCATCTTCTGGCCAGCCGATACGGTATCAGGGTGATGGGTATTCCGGCCACCATCGATAACGACGTCAACGGGGTGGATTTCTGCCTGGGGGCAGATACCGCGGTTAACGTGGCCCTCGACGCCCTGGACAAAATCCGGGACACGGCCACCAGCCTGGAAAGGATTTTCGTGGTAGAAGTTATGGGCCGTGACTGTGGTTACCTGGCGATGAAAGTGGCCCTGGCCGGAGGCTGCGAAGAGGTACTGCTGCCGGAGCAGGATTTCTCTTTAGAAGAAATCTGTCGCGAAATCCAGGCCGGTAACGCCCGGGGTAAAGTCAGCTGGATAGTGATCGTGGCCGAGGGACGGGCCAGAGCGGCCGAGGTGGCCACGGCCATTACCGGCCTGACCGGTCTGGAAACCAGGATAGCCGTCCTGGGCCATATTCAGCGTGGCGGCCGGCCGACCGCCTTTGACCGCATCCTGGCTGCCAAGCTGGGCCAGGCTGCTGTAGAATCTCTCCTGACCGGTGAAACTGACCGCTGCGTTTCCCTTAAAGATGATAAAATAGAACTGGTGCCTCTGGAAATTGCCATTCAACCGAAGAAACTGAAGTTTGAAGCGGAGTACCGGCTGCTAAAACTTTTATCCTGAGATGAAATATTAGCGACGGGAGCATTAGGAGCATGGGCTTTCTGGCAGTCGGGCTCGACCTCGGTCTCCAATCCATAAAACTGGTGGTCCTGGACTCGGAGCGGCAACTGCGCCTTCGAGACAGCGAACAGGTCCGGGGAAATTTTCCGGCCGCCTTGAAAGCCATCGTCAGACGAAACTTGGCTGCACTCTCTGGGCAGGACCTCTTAATCGCAGTCACCGGAGCGGGTCAGAACAGCCTGGCCTTTCCCGAAACTGTCTTCAAGGTCAATGAGATTTCAGCCCTGGCGGCTGGAACCGGGCTGGTTTTTCCCCAAGCCCGGTCAGTTTTCGATATTGGAGCCGAAAGTGCCCGCTGGGTGGAACTGAAAGTAGCTCCGGACGGTGAAATTTTCCCGGAAGTTATCGACTTCGCCCTGAACGAAAGATGCGCCGCCGGGACCGGCTTGTTTCTAGAACAGCAGGCTTATCGCCTGCGCCTGTCGGTGGAAGAATTTTCGGCCCTGGCCGCCCGGGCCAAAAAAGGTGCGGCCATCGCCGGCCGCTGCAGTGTTTTCGCCAAATCGGACATGATCCACCTGCAGCAGAAGGGTACACCGGCTGAAGAAATCGCTTACGGAGTCTGCCTGGCGCTGGTCAGGTCGGTAACCTCTTCCCTGCTCAAAGGAAAGAAGATTTCCTGGCCCCTGGTCCTGGCCGGCAATATCATTAAGAACGCCGGGGTGGTCAGGGCTTTCCAGGAAGTGCTGGCCGCCAGTGCGGGAGCTTTGCTCTATTCCGAATTATCGCCTTACCTCCCATCCATAGGCACCTCCGCAATGGTGCTGAGCCGGCGCCAGGAAGTTACAGCGACGGCCCTGGAAGACCTCCTGTCCGGAACCAGGCCGGCTGCCGGCCGCCGGTTTTCCGCTCTGAAGCCGCTCAGAGAACTGCCTCCTTCCCTACCTTCGGAGCCGACCGCCAAGGTAAACTATCCGGCCCGGGGTTACTTGGGAATAGATATAGGTTCGGTCAGCACCAACCTGGTCCTGGTCGACGAGCAGGTCACCGTCCTGAGCGGAGTCTACCTGCCCACCAGGGGTCGGCCGCTGGAAGTGCTGCGGGAAGGCTTGCTGGAGCTTTTCTCCAGGTTTCCGGCCGGATTAGAAATCCTGGGCATCGGCACCACCGGTAGCGGCCGCTACCTGGCCGGCCGGCTGCTCAGAGCCGACATCATCAAGAACGAAATCACCAGCCAGATGCGCAGTGCCTGCCATTATTTTCCAGAAGTCGACACCATCTTCGAAATCGGTGGCCAGGATTCCAAGTTCATTCAGGTGGAAAAGGGACGGGTGGTGGATTTCAACCTGAACAAGATCTGTGCCGCCGGGACCGGCTCCTTCCTGGAAGAGCAAGCCGCCCAGATGGGCTTCCGGGTGGAAACAGAGTTCGCCGTCCTGGCTTCCGCCTCCCGACAACCCTGCGACCTGGGCAGCCGCTGCACAGTTTTCATGGAGTCGGAACTCTTAAACGAGGTCTCCCGGGGACAACCGCTACCGAACCTGGTGGCCGGACTGGCTTATTCCATCGCCAGGAATTACCTGGAAAAAGTAGTGGAAAGAAGACCGGTGGGTCAGCATATCGTGTTCCAGGGCGGGGTGGCTTCCAACCAGGCTGTGGTCCGAGCCTTCTCCCTGCTACTGGGAAAAGAAATTAAGGTTCATCCCTACCACCGGATTTCGGGAGCCATCGGGGTAGCTCTTGAAGCCAGGGAAGCGGTCAGGAAGGCCGGGAAGAAATCACCTGGCCTGGCCGAGATCCGGGAGAAATTGTTCCAGTCGTTCAAGCTGACTGATTTTGAGTGCCGTCATTGCCCCAACCGCTGCCAGGTGATGGCCGTGGAATCAGGAAAAGAACGGGTTTATTTTGGCGATATCTGCGAACGCTATACCGCAGCCTCCCGCCTGGACCCGGCCGCTGATGATTTTCACAACCCGCTGACCATCAGGGAAAAATTGCTGGAGGGCTTAATCTCAGCCCAGGCCACTACCGGTTTGACCGTCGGGTTACCTGCGGCCTCGGTTTATCAAGAATTCCTGCCTTTCTGGGTGACTTTCTTTTCCCGGCTCGGCTACCGGGTAAAAATTTCTCCCCCAACCAACCTGGAAATCATGGAGTCCGGGATCAAGCTGCAGCCGGCCGAAACCTGCCTGCCGGTAAAAATCGCCATCGGGCATCTCAAGTCCCTGCAGGATGACCCCGAGGTGGACC
>JANLGB010000058.1:0-404 GCA_024653405.1 Candidatus Saccharicenans sp. | reverse complement strand
CAGCACCGAATAAAAAACGATTCCTTCTATTTCTGTAATTACACTGAAAACTTGCCCCACATAATTCCAGATACCGCCAGGGAAAAATTATTAACGGCACCGGTTTACCTGGAACCGGTCGAGGCCAGCCGGAAATTGAGCTGCGAAAACCTGGCCGCTCTCCTCAAAGAACCGGAAGAAAAAATAGCTCGGGCCTGGGCCGAAGCCTGGCAGGCCCAGGAAAAATTCGACCACCGGCTCCGGGAGCAGGGACGGCAATTGTTGAAAAAGAGTTTCCAGGAGAAAAGACCGGTCTGGTTGATTTCTGGCCGTCCTTACCTGCTCTATGACGGTTTTCTCAACCTGAATTTCTGGAACCACCTGGAAAAGCTGCAGCTGATAGCTCTGCCTGCAGATTACCTGCC
>JANLGB010000057.1:262-11774 GCA_024653405.1 Candidatus Saccharicenans sp. | reverse complement strand
TCGGGAATTTTCAGCCGGCCGCTACCGTCGAGCCGGGCGGTGTAACTTCCGATCAGCAATCTGTTGGCCGTCACTTTTCCCATTTTGTCCCGTTTTATCCCATTTTGAGTTAAATATAAGAAAGAAAAATTTAAAAGTCAAGAAAAAAATCCCAGCAAAATAAAATATTTTTCAGTCCGATAACGGGCGGGAAAAAGGAATTCCGGTGGGCTCAGTCACCCGGGCGGGAAGCGGAGTATTCTTCCAGCAATTGCCGCGCTTTTTCTAGGTCCTTGGCCATTACCATGATTATGGTTTCACCCAGACCATCCATGGTGAAGGGATAGATGGAATGCACGACCTGGCCTTTGAGCAGGCAGGCGATGCCGTTGGTCCCCAAGAAACTCTTGATGACTTCGGCTTCGGCCAGGCTCCAGACCCGGGTTAATTCGGACAGAGGTTCTTCCTGTTCGGACGAACTTCCCGAACCGGCCGGCAGTTCCTTTTGTCTTTCCGGTTCAGTCTCGGGTGGATGTTTCTCCCGCCAGTCGAAATAATCATCAAGAATCTGGCGGTGGTCAAAAGCCAGAGGGAAATTGATTTCTTCTCGCGAGAAAACGCCGGCTTTCCGGGCATCGTCGGCGGCTTCAGGCCAGCCTGAGGCTCGGGCGATAAAAACCGTAGAAATGGTGTGACGCCTCGGGTCCCGGGCCGGGTCGGAATAGGTGTGGAATTGGCACAGCAGCTCGATCTCAAGAGAAGTCTCTTCCCTGGCTTCCCGGAGGGCGGCTTGTTCCAGGGTCTCGCCGTAATCGACAAAACCGCCCGGGAGAGCCCAGCCATAAGGTGGGTTCTGGCGTTCGATGAGGACTATACCCGTCCGGCCGTCGGGCAATTTTATTTCAATTATGATATCCACAGCAGGAACGGGGTGTTTTTTTTCGCTCATGTTGAATTCTCCCCGCTACCATACCGCCAGGCGGGGCAAAAGTCAATCCGACAGGACGAACTTTTTTTCCAGCTGCTTCAATTTTTCCACCACGCCGCCGTACTCCAGCTCGGAGTAGGGCAACATCGAAGGGCCGCAGAAACCCTGGCGCCTGATTTCGGTAGCCTTCTGAGCTATCTGGGCCCTGATGGCCTCCCAGTAGGGGTGGTCAAAAACGTCGGCCGGTTCTGACAGGCGTCCTTCCTTCACCGAGAAGGCAGCCCCGGTCACCACCGGTGGCCCGTCGAAATATGAAACCGTGGCGTTGAGTCGGCAGGGCATCAACGGGCCGATATGGCTTCCCCGCATGAAGCCGGCCACATAATGCCCGATATTGAAGGGAGCCAGGACCTCGCCGGTGGCCGGAAATTCTCCCTGCACCCGGACGATGGCTACCGGGTCGTCCTTTCCAGTATACTTGCCGGCAATGTTGTGCAATCTCTGGGTGGAAATGGCTACGGCCTGATTCCCGGTGCTGCGAGACCAGATACTTTCAATTACGTACTTTTCGGTGTCGCGGAGCAGGGCGGCGATATCGTACAGCTCTTCCGGCGCCACCAGTTCTATGACCTTGTTCTTCTCGGTGTAGCTGACATCTATGATTCGGAATTTATAACCCTGGCTCATCTTAGGGCTCAGGATCAAGCCGGAACAGTACATCGGGTCGGCAAAGCCCAGGTAGAATGGAAGATTATAGGCCCCGGGGTCGGTCTTGTCAGCGGCGAAGAAGATGAATGGCTCATTCTCTCTTTCCTCGATTTCCATCTCGGCTACCGCCGGCCCCAGACCCTTGACGTTCCCGGAAAAAGCGTCCTTAAGCAGGTCCTGGCCGGCGCCGTACAGCCCGGTTTTCCGGGCGACAGCCGTCCCGGCCTGAAAAGCTTCCCAGGCCAGCTGATGAATCTGCTGGTCTCCGGTGCCCCGGGTGTGAGTGCAGAGGATAGCGATATCATCGCCCGTGGAACTGATGTAATAATCAATTAACAAGCCCTTGCTCCTGGCGGCCACAAAATTGCGGATTTCCTGAAGCAGGGCCAGGCTCGGTTTAATATGACCGCCGATACTCCCGATATCCGCTTTTAAGACACTGATAGTAATTTTCATGGTTGCCTCCCTGAAATCATTCCCGCTTATTAATTTAATCAACTGCTTTTTCCAAGTCAACGAAGTATTTCTTTCAGGTTAAGACATGGTATCCAGGATAAGGGGAGCAGCAGGAAGCGGGGCCACAGTCCGATAGAGAGTCCTAGAAGCGCGCCTGGTAAATATTAGAAGACGAATTGATTACGGTCTGGATACACGGCCTTTTCCACTCCCAGAGGCTTCTACCAGGGTGGCTATTTTTATCAAGCAGTTGGCCGCCAGCTGAGGCTGGGGACTGAAGAGTGGAAGTTTCCAGCCGGAACTCCCGGGCTTAGAAATAGGTCAGGGGGAAAAGCAGAAGCAGCTGGATAACTTTAACCTTCTGCTCAAAATCCGGAATATAGCGAGCAGGCAGGGGGTCGGCCGGCTGGAATTTCCAGCTCTGGGGATTGACATAGCGGCCGTGGTAGAGCAGCCGGTAATCAAGATGAGGACCGGTTGATTCCCCGCTCGAACCCACATAGCCTATGACCTGGCCACCTTCCACCCTGGCTCCGACTCTTATTCCCGGGGCCAGAGCCCGCAGGTGAAGGTACATGGTTTCGTAAGCATTCTTGTGCCGAATTTTTACCATCCGGCCGGCGGCTCCGTTCCAGCCGGCGAAAGTCACCTGGCCGTCGGCTGTGGCCTGGACCGGAGTGCCGACCGGAGCCGCGTAGTCAACGCCGTAATGCGGCCGGTAAATCTTGCTGATCGGATGAAGGCGGTTGGAGCTGAAGCGCGAGGTGATCCGGGCATAGCGGAGAGGCGACTTCAGGAATTCCTTCCGGAGAGAGCCACCGCTGGCATCGAAATAGTCGGCCCGGCCGTTTTCTGGAAAAACGTAGCGGTAAGCTTCAAAAGTCTGGTTCTTGTTGGTAAAGCGGGCGGCCAGGATCGGGCCGTAACCGCTGAACTGGCCGTTGATAAATTTCTTTTCCACCAGCAGCCTGAAACTGTCGTCCGGTCTGAGGTCAACGTAGAAGTCAATGACCCAGCCGAAGATTTCGGCCATCATCAGGGCCAGTAGGTCCTGTTCCCCGGCCTGGTTGATGGCCGCGATTAGCGAATCTTTGATGAGGCCCTCCAACAGGACCAGCTGCCTGGTCACCGGGTGGGATTTGATGCTGGCCGAGGGTGGGGAAAGGCTGAGGTCCACCTCCAGGTAGCGCTCGCTATCCAGGTCAAGCTGGAGGGACTGGTATTCACCAGCTCGCCTGGACAGCCTGATTTTCTGCCCGGCTGGAATGCGAGCCAGGTCATAAACCTGTCGGGTGGCTTCCCGGATTTCAATCACCCGGGAAGGCGTGAAACCATAAGGAGCCAGGAGCTCGGTTATGGTCTTGCCGGCCGGGATGATGAATTCTTCCGTTTCGACCGGCGGGGACTCAGGCACCCTGGCCGCTTCCGTGATTTCCCGGGTTTTTCCTACCGGCGCGCTCTTTCGGTTAAGGAGCAGGATGACAGTCAGAGCGGATATTAACAGCAGAACCAGGGCCAGGACTAAAGCTTTTTTCCTGTTTATTCTTCTTCTGGCTGTCATCAAAAAGCAGGTTTATTCCTTGAAATCAACTGGTTTTTCCAGTTCCCGTTTTTCAATCGTCGTTTTATGGGCTTTCTTTTTCTTGAGCTGTTGCACCAGGAAATCAACCGGTCCGTAAAGGAGGTTGAGCGTTGTGAACAGCAGCAAAAAGTACCTGGGACGGAAGAGCAGGCCGGTGAGCACCACCGCCAGCAGCAGGCCGCTTCTCATGTCAACCGGCCGGTTAACGATGAGTGAGACAAAATTCCGGTAACGCAGGGTGCTGACCATCAGCAGGCTGACCACCACCACTATGGCCGCCAGGTAGAAAGCCAGAATATTTTGATAGTTGGGCGCCGGGTGGAAAATGACCAGGGCGGCCAGGAAAATGGCGGCCGAGGGGACAGTTAATCCCTGATAATAACGGCGGTCTGGCAGGCTCTTGGTCCGGACATTGTACCGGGCCAGGCGGAGCAAGCCGCCAACGATAAACAGGAAGCTGAAGAAAACCCCGGCCGGGCCTAAGACCTTCAAGCCCCAGAAGTACATCAGAAGTGAACCAGCAGCAGCAAAGGAAATAGCGTCGGCCAGAGAATCCAGCTGGATGCCAAAATCAGAACTGGTTTTAGTAGCCCTGGCCACCAGGCCGTCCAGGCCGTCCAGCAGGGCCGCGATAATAATCCATAGGGCGGCCCAGCGGTAGCGTCCGTAAAAAGTGGAGGTCAGGCTGAGAAAGCCAAAAAAGACGTTGGTCAGGGTAAAGACACTGGGCAAAAAATAAAGGCGATTGACCGGTCGTTTAATCTTTACTTTCATCGCGCCATTCTCCGATGAGGCTCAGGCCGCCTTTGACCTTCTGGTTCAGGCTGACTTTAAGCTCTACGCTGGCGGGCAGGTACAGGTCAACCCGCGAGCCGAAATACATCAGGCCAATTTTTTGCCCGGCGGCCACCCTGTCACCGGGCTTAACATAACATTTTATGCGTCGAGCGGCAACCCCGACCATCTGCTTCAGGAACAGCCGACCCCTGTCTGTTGCCAGCACCAGGCTGTTGGCTTCATTCTGGCTGCCGGCTTCTTCCCGGTAAGCCGGGAAAAATTTTCCCGGCTGGTAGTCAACCCTGGTCACCGTAGCGGCCAGGGGGGAACGGGTAAAGTGGACATCGAGCAAGGATAGAAAAATGCTGACCACCAGGCCCGGACCGCCGATTTCTGGGTGGTGGGAAAATTCTTCAATTTTTATTACCCGTCCATCAGCCGGAGACAGCACCAGTTTCTGGTCCTGGGGTGGCCGTCTTTCAGGGTCGCGGAAAAAGAAAATAAAAGCAGCCGATAATAATAAAAAGAAAAGGCTGGCCAGCCACCAGTCCAGGACCAGAGTAATTAAAAATAGGGCCAGCGATGGCAGGTAAAAAACTGAACCTTCTTTTGCTACTCTCATCTGCGGTTCCTTGCCTTATTATTATAAGCATTATCTATCGGCTAGGAAATAGACAGCCAGAAAAGACACCCGGGCGACGCTGCCCATGATCTCGGGGTTTATGCGGTAAATGGTGTCACCTGTGCCGTGGTAGGCCAGGTGGGGACCGTTAGAGCCGAGGCTGGCGCAGGGAATTCCCTTGAGGAAAAAGGGAGCAAAATCCGAGCTCCTGACCCCGATGTTTCTGATGACCCCGAAGCCTCTAATGATGTTGATTTCCTGATTGGCTCTTTCCAGGGCCTCTTTAAGGTAGGGTGGTTCAGCGCTAAGTCCGCACCAGGCCCCATCACCCTCGCCCTCCATATCAAAGTTGAACATGGCTGCCACCCGGTCAAAACCGGCCGGCAGATGTTCGGCAAAATAGGTTGAGCCCTGAAGTCCCAGTTCTTCGCCTCCGAACAGGACAAAGAGCACCGACCTCTTGGGTCTGGGGTGGACAGAAGCGAAGGCCCGGGCCAGCATCATGACCACGGCCGAGCCGCTGGCGTTATCGTCGGCCCCGGGAAAGAGGAGACCCATATGCCGGCCGCAATGGTCGAAGTGCCCGCCGATGATAATCACCTCTTTTTTTAGCCTGGGGTCGGAGCCTTCCACCCAGCCGGCTATGTTGTAGCCCGTGCCCCCGGGAAAATGCCTGGAATTGACGGAATAGAATAAGCTGGACTGGAGGGCGAAAGAGATCGGCCTTTTATAGGTCTGCAAAGCTTTTTTCAAGTCGGCGGCAGTGGAATTAATTTCCTTCAGGATGAGGTCGGCTGTCTTTTCGGTGATCAAGCCCGGCATGAAACCCGGCAGCCAGTCACCGTTGGGATTGGCCTGGGCTTCGGGATAAATGTAAATCAGGCCCAGGGCGCCTTTTTCCCTGGCCACCCTCATCCGGGTCCGGTGCTCGTCATGGGACTGGAATTCCCGGCGGGCCGGGTCCGGAGTGCCGCGAAAACACAGGACGAATTTATCCTTGACCTCCACCCCGGCATAGTCGTCATAATTTAGCTCAGGGGCCGAGATGCCCCAGCCAACAAAGACCAGGCCGGCCGTGCGCTCACCGCTGTCGGCATAGAGCAGAGGCAGGAAATCTTTTTCCGGTTTTAATTCGACTTTCTGGAACCGGGGCTGCCCGTCGCTTCCGGGTTTATCCGGCAGGTGCAGAACCATCGAGGCCTTATCGATCAGGGTGTAGGGAGAAGGGTAAGCCTGCAGGTAGCCCTGGCGGGCATCTATGGGTTTCAGGCCCCATTCCTTGAACTTGGCCGCAGCCCATTTGGCGGCCCTGGTGTAACCCTCATCACCGGTCAGCCGACCGGCAAACTCTTCCGAGGCCATGGTCCTGGTCAGCTGGTAAGCGAGGATGGGGTCTATCCCAGAAACCGCCTTCTTCAGGTGAGGCGGTAACTCCCCGGCCTGGAACCAGCTGGGAAATGACAGGATGGCCAACAGTACCATCACAACAAGAGTTGAGTGTTTTTTCATTTTAACCAACCTTATAAAAAATTATCAGGCCCGATTATACCACAGGGTCCGCACCCGGCTGCAGGAAGGTGGAGTCAGGCCCGGGCTCGGGTCCGGCTCATTTCCCCGACCGGGCGCTCTTTTTCTTCCGTTTTATTTCTTTAAGCACGGCCTGATGAAGAACTATGAAATAGTAGGCCACCATGAAGGCCAGCAGAACCAGTCCACTCAGCCAGCGGCCCCGGAGCAAGCTGGCTATGGAATAAGAAAGCAGTCCCAGAAACAGGGCCAGGTGGACGAGAGCAAAAACCCATTCCAACATCGGGCCGGTTCAAACCGCAACGGCTGGAAAGCGGACCTGACAGCGGGCGAAGCCTTTACTGGATCCTGGTTACCGAGAGGATGACGACTGGTTCAACTGGAACGTCGCGGTACATGCCCTTGGTAGTGGTGGCTACCTCAGCGATGGCGTCCACCACCTCCAGGCCCTGGATGACCTTGCCGAAAACAGCATAGCCAAATTTAGCGGGGTCGTTGGGCACGTGGTCCAGGAAAGGATTGTCCACCAGGTTGATGAAGAACTGGCAGGTGGCGCTGTCAATTTCCGCCGTCCTGGCCATGGCGATAGTACCACGGAGGTTTTTCAAACCATTATTGGCTTCATTCTTGATGGGGGGTCTTTTCTCCGGCTTGGTCTTCAGGTCAGGGGTCAGGCCGCCGCCCTGGATCATGAAACCCTTGATCACCCGGTGAAAGATGGTGCCATCATAAAACTTATCGTCAACATAGTTGAGGAAGTTCTTGACGGTAACCGGGGCCTTGTCAGCAAAGAGCTCGATGACAATGTCACCGCGGCTGGTTTTCATCAGGACTTTGGGGTTGGCTGCGAGCAAGGTACTCACGGAAAACAGAAGGAGTAGGCTGAAAAAAAGAAGCAGACCTTTACTCATTTTCTACCTCCAGAACAAGAATTTACAATACCAGAGAAGGTAGAAAGAATCAAATAAAAATATCAGTGCTGACGTCCGGCTTCGGCCCGGCCGCTTAAGAAATAACGGAAAAGTCTTGACTTGACCGGCCCCGACTGGCATAAAATGATAATACTTCACAGGAGGCGGAAAATGCTGAAATCAGCCGCGAAATCGGTAGCCATCGTGTTCCTGTTCCTCTTAATCTGGCCAGGACCCGGCTTTCTGCTGGCCGACGGACACCTGGAGTTCAATTTCCATTATTCCTACTGGACCCTGAATTTGGTCCGGCCACTGGTGGAGAAAATGGTCAGCGATGTCCTGGAGGATGACCTGAAAGACCGTTTCTTGCAGCAGATCCAGGCCGACTACCCAACTCTGGTGGAGAGTGGCTACCGGCAGCAGGTTAAATTCGATGCCCCCGGCCACAATTTTGGCTTTGAATTGCGTTACTATCCCGGAGGGCGGGGTGGAGCTTTCAGCCTCGGACTGGCGGTGGAACAAACGACGATGAAAATTTCTTTTCCCCAGGTAGAAGCCTCATTGGACCTGACTGACCTCAACCTCAACCAGGCCGCTCATTTCACCGCCCAGGCCAGCGGGGAATTTTTAACCAAGCCGCTGTCTTTTCATCTCAGCATGCGCTGGGAGTTCATGCCGTCTAAAGTTATCTCCCCTTACCTGACCATTGGGGCCGGTGTTTCTACCTCCAGAAGCTTTTTTAACTCCAGATATAGGTATGAATACAGCGGCACCCTGGTGCTACCCGACAGCTCGACCGAGCCGTACTCGGAGGCAGACAGCAAGACTTTACGCCAGATAAAAGACGAACGCCTGGCCGAGGGCAAGGATTTTCCCCTGAATTTCATGCCCATCCTGCAGCTAAACCTCGGGTTGCGGGCCAGGCTGTCCCGGACTCTTAACCTGGTCCTGGATGGCGGCATTTTTAACGGCTTGCTGGTTCGGGGCGGGCTGTCATTCCGAGTCTGAGCCTATGACCGGCTGCAGCCGACTGGGTGTGAGCTGTTTCTGTTTTCTTTATTTCATTTAATTTTATTAATAATTCGCTCTGGCCATTAATCGTCTTTCCCGTTTTTCTTTCTGGCCTGTTCTGTGGTAATAATATCTCCTTATTGAATTCTAATGGGAGAGGTGAAATGAGACGCAACTTTAAGAAAGCTACCGGCTTACTGGTGCTGCTGGCCCTGGCCCTGGTGCTGAACCAGGCAGTTTCGCTGGCCCAGCCGCGCCCGGTTGATGACAGCCAGAAATTGCTGCGGGTTTTCCACGGTATTTCCAGTAATACCCTGTTTGCATACGTTAAAGAACTGACTTCGCACAAGTATACCGGTCGCCTTACTGGAACTCCCGGCTATAACCTTTCAGCGGACTGGGTGGTCTCCCTGCTCAAACAATGGGGAGTGGAGCCGGCTGGCGATAACGGGACCTATCTACAGGCTTTTCCCAATCCTTATACCCTGATCCTGGACAGAGGAGAAGTCTCCCTGAATCTGAAAGTGGGGAAGCTCGACCCTAAGCACCCGGCCACCATCAAAAAATATTATCTTTACGAGGACGAGTATTTCCCCGGTGGGACCTCAGGCTCGGGCGAGATAACGGCTGAAGTGGTGTATGTCGGATACGGCATTACCGCCCCGGAGCTGGGCTACGACGATTATCAGGGAGTCGAGGTCCGCGGCAAAATCGTGCTGATGGAAAACGAGGTGCCGTTTAACCCGGACCAGGACCCTGAAGTTTTCAAGAAGTGGCGGCCGTATTCCTTTCACCAGTACAAGTTAAAAAACGCCGCGGCTCATGGGGCCAGGGGTATGCTCTATTATTACGGCCCCATCTGCAACCCGAACAACGATTATATTGAAGGCTTTATTTACAGCCACGTCGGGCGAAGTGTGGTTGATGATATTTTTGCCGGCACCGGTCGTAGCTACCAGGAAACAGCGGAAAAAATCAGGACCACTCTCAAGCCGCAGTCCTTTGCCACCGGCAAGACCTTCACCATCAGGAACAAGACCGAACACCACCCGGATGGCATCGGCTATAACGTTCTTGGTAAGATCAGCGGCTCCGACCCGGTCTTAAAAGACGAAGTCATAATCATCGGCGGGCATCTGGATCACCTGGGTCTTTTCCCGGAACTCATGCCCGGGGCCAACGACAATGCTTCAGCCGTGGCCGTGATGCTGGGTGTGGCCGAAGCCATCAGGAAAAGCGAGGTCAAGCCCAAGAGGACCATCCTTTTCGCCTTCTTTGGAGCCGAGGAGCAGGGGGTCAAAGGTTCTGAATACTACGTGCAGCATCCGGTCTTCCCCCGGGAAAAGACCATCGGCCTGATAAACATGGATGGCGTTGGCTCCGGCGACCGCATTTTTGCCCTGGCCGGGAAGAACTTTCCCTGGCTGTACAGTCCTTTTGAAAAAGCCAATGCCAGCTACCTGCACCGGGAAATGGGCACCAATTACTGGGCTAACCTGACCCGGCCGAGGCTGGATGCGGCCCGCTTCATGGAGGCTGGCCTGCCGTCTCTATCTTTTTCCACTTCCGGGCTGAGGTTGCCCTATCCGACCTATCATAACACCCGTGATAATATCGACCTGATAAACCCGGAAATCCTGGAGGACATGGCCCGGCTGCTGTTCCTGGCGGTGATGGAACTGGCTAATGCTCCGGCCGAAGCCTTGAAATAAGCTCCGGGAATAATTTATGGCCAAGAAAGCCGGCCCGGCTTGAATCCCGAGCTGTTGGCCCGACCTTAACCGGCGGTTGGTCGAAGCAGCCGGACGGAAGCGCGACTTAAGTACTTAAGAAAAGAATTTTAGTTCCGAGTCATTGAAATTTTCCGGGGCTGGCTCCCGGTTGCCGGGTCAAAGGTGCAACTCGACGGTATCCTCATCATTGAGAATATAATCCCGGGTTACCCGTAGCCCGGCGATGGTGCCCGGCTTGTTCCAGACCCGAGCGTAATTGAGTTTTTCGGCGAAATCCTTGTGCACCTGCCGGGCCAGGTCCATGATATTGCTGCCCTTTTTCAGGATGAAGGGCGATTCGTAATCCGGTTTCTTTCCGGGCACCTTGCTGTAGACCCGGACTATCTGTAGCAGATCAAAGATCCGACGACGGAGGTCCTCCAGCCCGGTCAAGCTTAAAGCTGAAACTGTGACTGTTTCCAGTGTCCGGCCAAAAAGAATCGTCAGTTCTTCTTTTAGGCTATCGGCCCCGCCCAGGTCGCATTTATTAAGAACGAGAAGAGCTCTCTTCATAAAAGGAAAACGCTCCGGGGGGATGGTGGTATCGGCCGACACCAGTTCCACTTTTTTTTCCTTCAGGCGGTTGAGGATTGTTTCCAGCTGGGCGGAAGACTCGGGGCTGGCGGCATCCAGCACTACCAGGACGGCCTCGCCCATCTTGATCATTTCTACCAGCCAGGATTCCATGAAATCGGCGGTTATCGGCGGAGTGTCTATCAGCTGAATCTTGATGTTTTTAAAAGGCATCATATAAGGTGCGGCCAGGCGGGTAGTGAAGGGAAAATCGGCCACTTCCACTTCCACTCCGGTCAGGGCCCGGATGAGAGCCGATTTTCCGGCATTAGGCGGACCAATGATGACGACCTGGCCGGCCCCTGATTTTTCAATCCGGAATAGTTGACCTTTCTTGGCTGCTGGCCGGCGTTCAATTTCTTCTTTCAGCTTGGCGATCTTAGAACGGTAGAGGGCTACCAGCTTTTCCGTTCCCTTATGGCGGGGAATGATGGATAGCAGCTTTTCCATGATGGCGATCTTCTCTTCTGCTGTCCTGGCCTGGCGCAGGGTTTTCTCCACTTCGAAATATTCAGGTGGCAAATTGGCCGGCATGTTTTACCTCCGCGGCAGGCCTATTTTAACCCAGAAAACGGCTTTTTTTAAGCCACAAAAGATAGGTTGTGGCTGCTTTTCTGCAGGTAAAATTCGGGCGTTTTTGGCCAGAAAAGGCCAGCATCTTTTCCA
>JANLGB010000057.1:0-252 GCA_024653405.1 Candidatus Saccharicenans sp. | reverse complement strand
TTCATAAATTATTGATATTAAATAAAATAAAATAAAAGGCAAAGATATTTTTTGGGCGATTTTTTCTTTACTTTTAGAGTGAATTAAGCTATAATTTTACCTTAAGATGCCATGCGGGTTATGCAGATTTCCACTGCCCCATAACCCCCATTTTTTCCTGATAGGTTGAGGACATGAAAGACGAAAAATACACGGCGGAAAGTATAAAAGTTCTCAAGGGGTTGGAAGCCGTTCGCAAGCGCCCGGCCATGT
>JANLGB010000056.1:8746-12084 GCA_024653405.1 Candidatus Saccharicenans sp. | reverse complement strand
GTCCTGGCTCTCTGGGCGAAAATGTCCAGGATGACCTGGGTCCGGTCCAGTACCTTCACCTTCAGGGCTTCTTCCAGGCTTCGTTGCTGGGCCGGGGTCAGGTTGGCGTCAAAAATCACCAGGTCGGCTCCGGTTTTCTCCACCAGTGCCGCCAGTTCTTCCACCTTGCCTTCCCCGATGTAATATTTGGGGCTGATGCCGTTACGAGTTTGAAAAACTTTTTCCACCACTGTGGCCCCGGCCGAGACGGCCAGACCGGCCAGTTCGGACAGGGATTCCTCCGCCTCTTCTTTTTCTCGCCTGGTAACGGCCAGGTTAACCAAAATTGCTTTTTCCATTCTTATCTTACCGGCTTAAATTCTCTTCCACGAATTTTTTCAGCTCCAAGCGGTCGTGGGCATCAAACCAGGTTATCCCCGGTGATTTTTTGAACCAGGTCAACTGTCTCTTGGCAAAGTGCCTGGTTTCCAGCTTGGTCAACTCCACGGCTTCGGGCAGCGATATTTCTTCATGCAAGTACTGTAGGACCTGGCGGTAACCCAGCCCCTTGAAAGGGGTGGCCGTTTCCGGCACTCCCCGGGCCAGCAGGCTTTTAACTTCTTCCATCAGGCCCGAAGCGAACATTCTCTCAACTCTGGCTTCGATGCGCCCGTAAAGCTCCTTTCTCTCTAATTTTAAACCAATCTGGATGAGATTAAAACTCTTTTCCTCAAGCGGCGACCGGGTCTTCCGGAAATGCTCCGACAGCGGGATTCCGGTCAGGAGATAGACTTCAAGGGCCCGGATGATACGGATGCTGTCGGAGGGGGCAATTTTTTTGGCGTATTCCGGGTCGACCTGCTTGAGTCTTTCATACAGGGCCTCCAGGCCAGACTGGGCCGCTTCCTGTTTCAATTTTTTTCTCAGGGCCGGGTCTCTCCCCGGTCCTGGGAACAGTCCTTCCACCAGGGCTTTATGGTAGAGGCCGGTGCCCCCGACCACCAGCGGCAAGTGGCCACGCCCGACGATTTCTTCGGCCGCGGCAACAGCCAGACGGGCAAAATCGGCGGCTGAGAACTGCTCCTCGGGTTCAACGATGTCTATGAGATGATGGGGGATGGCTTGCCTGGCTTCAGGACTGGGCTTATCAGTGCCGAGGTTAAAACCGCGGTAGACCTGCATGGAATCGCAGGAAATTATTTCTCCGGCCAATTCCCGGGCCAGCCACAGGGCAATCTCACTTTTCCCCACGGCTGTCGGTCCGACGAGGGTCAGAATTTTCCTGGTTCTAATTTCCAAGGGCGGCCCTGATTGTCAGATAAATAAACAGTAGACTGAGCAGAATCAGGAGACCGAGCAGCTGCTTGCGCTTCAAACCGTTTCTCCCGTCCTGGCCAGGTAACGGGCGACGATTTCTTCGTGCTGGTTGCCGAGGTTTTTCTTGACCAGCAGTAGCTCGGCCGCCAGGATCTCGTCAAAGCCACGCAGCAGGTTTTTCTTGTCTTCCAGGCCCAATTCATTGAGGCTCAGTTTGAGCATGGCCCTGGGTTCAAAGCTGCCGTCGGGCCTCAGCTCCAGGTTCCGGAAAATGGGGTCGAGGTAATCCTGCGTCTCCCGGTAGCATTTTTCTATCAGGTTGAGAGCTACTGGACCCAGCTGCTTGGCCATGTAGCGGTAGACAAAAGCACTCTTTTCGTTAAAGGCCATCAGGCTCTTTTCCAGGTCGGGGCCAGCGCTCCGGCCGTTATTTTCAACCGTGGCCGGGTTGAGATTGAAATCAACCAGCTTCAAGCAGGCCAGGGCCAGGAGGGTCTTTCTGGTCTCGGTCGGTCCCAGCCAGGATTTGCCCAGCAGGGCACCGTAGGTTTGCGGAGTCTGCAGCTGGTTCCAGAGGTAGAGCTCCGGGGTCCCGAGGTTGAGTTTTCGGGCATAGGTTGGCGCCTGGCGGACTATAAGCTCCTTCTCGGCCGGCAGTAACCGGGCCAGGTGGTCCAGCCGGGTCAACCGGCGGAAACCCCTCAGGATGAGGTCCGGGGTGAACAGACCCTTGATAACCACCTCTTCCTCGGGGAATTCTTCTTCTTCAAATGACAGACGGACCCCGGGCAGGCTAAAATACTCGGTCAACCTGGCGGCCAGGAATTCACGACTCAATTCCAGGGCTTCCTGGGAGGGCAGGAAACCGTGTTCTATGAGCACGGCCAGCACTGAACATAGGCTGTCAGAGCCGAGGAGCTGACGGTTGAGTCTGAGCGGCGGTTCAATCCTCCTGGTTTCCTGGAGCCAGTCCAGAAAATCCTTTTCTGGGAAATATTTTTTGACCGGAGTAATTTCGCCCCGGACCAGGCAGAACTGCCGCTCCTGGGGACCGGGGTTAAGTCGCAACCGGCCGCTCTTCTGGTTTTCCCAGAGCTGGAACAGATAAAAAGGAAGTGGAAGGTTCAGGCCATTTTTTCCGGATGGCTCAGCCATAGCCTTAATTTATAGAGGCTGAACCTGGTTGTCAACCGCTCCCGGATTATTGATAACGGCTCAGGCCCCAGAGGCCCAGACCAACGTTGACCAGCGTTTTGAGGGCCCAGAAGAAGTAGCTGACGATCAGCGATTTTTTCAATTCAACTTTGAAGATGGCCGAGAGAGCATAGCCCAGGACCCCAAACATCCACAGCTGGAAAAAGTCAATGCTGTTCAGGATGATGTAGGGCGTAGAGCTGTATTCCAGCCGCGGAAAGAAAACAGCCAGACCGGTGGAAATCTTGAAAACTGACTGCTTGGCCGTGATCAGAATGAACCTGAGGATATTGCCCAGCACGGCGTTGATGAAACTGGCGTGGAACATGGCGCCCAGCAGCTGGGGGTAATTACCGTAGACCGATCCAGAAACCAGTCGCCCGAAGACCAGGAGCAGAATCGACTGGAGGAAGAGGGCCAGCACGGCCATTAGGCCCACGGTCAGCCCGCTCCTAACCTTGTAGGAAGTGGAAGTGGCCTGGGCTTCCTTGTTTATGTTTTCTATGTATTTGGTGTAGCCTTCTTCCCCCATCCTTTCCCGTAGCATCTGCTTCATCTTGGGGCTGTTGTCCATGAGTTCGGCCGTATCTTTGGCCGAGAATGGAGCTATCAGGAAACCGAAAATAAGGCTGGCCACCAGCACTATGATCATGGCCTCAAGCCAGGCCGGTTTTTCAGTCAGCGCGGTAAAAGTTTCTTTGGGCGCGGTGAACACGCCGATGAATCTCTGCCCTAAGTTCATAGCCAGACTCCTTTCCTTTCTTCTTTTTCGACCAGGCCGTCTCTTATGTAAATGATTCTCTGGGCATGGTTGGCCACCTCGCGGTCGTGGGTGACCATGATGATGG
>JANLGB010000056.1:7349-8736 GCA_024653405.1 Candidatus Saccharicenans sp. | reverse complement strand
ATTGCCGCTGTCGTGGATTTTATGGAAAAGCCTCAGGATTTCCTGTCCGGTCCGGGAATCCAGGTTGCCGGTGGGCTCGTCAGCTAACAGGATGGCCGGTTCGTTGACCAGGGCCCGGGCGATGGCCACCCGTTGCCTTTCGCCGCCCGACAGCTCGGCCGGCAGGTGGTGCATCCGGTCTTTCATTTCCACCATTTCCAGCGCCCGCCTGGCTTTTTCCTGGCGTTCTTCCTTGCTGGCCCCGGCGTAAATTAGAGGCAGTTCCACATTCTTAAAAGCGTTGGCTCTGGCCAGCAGGTTGAAGACCTGGAAAACGAAGCCAATTTCTTTGTTCCTAATGTAGGCCAGCTCATCCTCGCTCAGGCTGCTGACCAGTTGCCCGTTAAGGTAGTATTCTCCCGAAGTCGGAGTGTCGAGACAGCCCAGGATGTTCATCATGGTGGATTTGCCCGAACCGCTGGGGCCCATGATGGCCACGAATTCGTTCCTGGTGATGGTCAGGCTAACCCCCCGCAGGGCTTCCACCTGCTGCTTATCCAGCTGGTAGATTTTCCTGATATCTCTGGCCAGGATCAATTCGTTATCAGCCGGCAGAACGGGCATGGTTCATTTCCTTTCCGCCTTCAACAGGTTACCGTCCTTGAGGTCACGCAGGGCCGAGTAAGGACCGGTTACAATTTCCTGGCCTTCTTCCAGGCCCGAGACGATTTCCACCATCATCCCACCCATAATTCCCTTTTTTATGGGTTGGAACTTGGCCCGGCTGTTATGTAAAAGGAAGACGCCCTCCTCTTCCTTGGCTTTATCCGGCTGGGCGGATGAGGCCGCGGTTTGACCTGCGCCAGTTTTAGTTTCCCTGACCACCAGGGCGGCGATGGGCACGGCCAGGACTTCCTTTTTTTCGGCCACTATGATATCGGCTGAAGCCGACAGTCCCGGCTTTAGCTGGTGCTCAGAGTCTTCGAGAGTTATGACTACCTTGAAATTGCGCGACTCCTGGGAGCCGACGGTAGCTCGGTCCAGGGCCGAGCTGCCTATTTCCGTAACCTTCCCCTGAAACACCTGGTCGGGGAAAGCGTCAACCTTGACCCGGGCCGTCTGGCCGATCCTGACATTAATCACGTCGGTTTCGTCAACCTCTACCTCCACTTCCATGATCGACAGGTCGGCAATGGTCAGCAGGACGGTGCCGGGGTTGTTCATGGTGCCGACGATGGCCACTTCGCCTTCCTCCACCCTCAGGCTGGTAACCATGCCGTCTATGGGAGAGGTGTAAGTGGTTTTCTTGAGGTCATCCAGGGTGCTCTTGAGATTGGCTTCGGCCTGTTTAATCTGGTAGCGGAAAGATTGCAGGGTAGCCGAGGAAACTTCATACTGAACTCTGGCC
>JANLGB010000056.1:4185-7339 GCA_024653405.1 Candidatus Saccharicenans sp. | reverse complement strand
CCCTTCCAGCTGGTCTTTGGAGATCAGCCCGCTGTCATAGAGTTGCTTTTGCCGTTCGTAATAACTCTTGTCGCGACGGTACTGGGCCTCGGCCCTGATCAATTCAGCCTTGAACTGGTTGATGTTGGCCCGGATGCGGTCCACCTGGGCTTCGAAGTAGGCCGGGTCGATCTGCAGCAGGAAATCCCCGGCTTTTACTTCCTGGCCCTCCTTGACCCCGATCTTTACGATGCGGCCGGCCACCAGGGCGCTAATATTGATGTTCTTCTTGGGCTTGATCTCGCCCGAGGCGGAAATGATGGAGGTGATATCCTGCTTTTTGACCTTGTCCACGGTTACCTTGATGGCTTTTTCCCGCGAAGCCTGGAGATTTAGCAGGATGATGACAGCGATTATCAAGATTATCCCGCCAAACAGGATGATCCTTTTCTTCTTCTTAGAACTTTTCTTATCAGCCATTTTTAGGTCCTCTGAGATAAACGACTTTAAGTAATTATACAAGTTTTTACGGATTTTTGAATGAAAAGTTTTAATTGTTGCCAGGTGTCGGTCAAGCTGATAAGATTTTCCCATGGATCAGGCTGAACAATTTCTAGCAGCCGCCAGGGAAGCCGCCCTGGCCGCCGGCCATTATCTTCTCGAGGGGTTGAGCCAGAAGAAAGAGGTAGATTATAAGGGCCAGGTGGACCTGGTAACCGCCTACGACCGCCGCTCGGAGGAAATCATCTATGAACGGCTCGGCCGGATTTTCCCCGAGCACAGTTTCCTGGCCGAGGAGGCTATCAGCCGGGAGAAACAATCTGACTATCTCTGGCTGGTTGACCCTCTGGATGGCACCACCAATTACGCTCACGGTCTTCCGGTTTTCTGCGTCTCCATTGCCCTGCTCAGGCGGGAAGAAATAATTATCGGGGTGGTCTACGACCCCTGCCGCCAGGAGATGTTTACCGCGGTCCGGGGCCAGGGAGCTTATCTGAACGACCGGCCAGTCAGGGTGTCCGACACCCCCGAGCTCGGCCGGAGCTTGCTGGCCACCGGTTTTCCCTACGATGTTAGAACCAGCCCTGATAACAACCTCAGCCATTTTGCTAATTTTGCCGTCAGGGCCCAGGCCATAAGGCGCCTGGGTTCGGCCGCGCTCGACCTATGTTACGTGGCCTGCGGCCGGTTTGACGGCTACTGGGAACTGAAACTCAAGCCCTGGGACCTGGCTGCCGGGGCCCTGATGGTCAGAGAAGCTGGGGGCCGGATAAGCGATCTGGAGGGGCGAGACTTTACTATTTCCAGTCTGCATGTGGTGGCCTCTAACGGCCTCATCCATCAGGCCATGCTGGAAATCATAGCCCTGGGTTTAGTAAAATAGGCGACGGAGAGAAGGGACGATGGAGCCCAGGAAAAATTTACTAAACATATGGATCTTATTGATTAGCCTGAGCCTTTTACCGGCCAGGGCCCAGGAGATTCCACCCGAAATAGTCCCGCAACAGGAAGAAGGCCTGGTGCTGGTTAAACAGATTGAGGTAAAGGCCGCCCTGGGCTGGGTGGAGACCGGGATTGAGGTCAAGGAGGGCGACCGGTTCGTTTTCCGGGCTTCGGGTACCATCTCTCTGCAGAAAGGCAATCCTATTGCCGGCTGCGGTCCGGAAGGTCTTGACCTGCAAACTCCGCAACAGCCGCTGCCCGACCGCAATCTGGGGGCGGCTGTGGGCAAGGTGGTTAAGGTTCTGAGCGTGACCAAAGATGAGGAGACCGGAGAAGAAATCCGGGAAGAGGTCAGCACCGTGTTTTACCTCGGGGCCCAGTCCGAGGTGGAAATTACCCTGGAGGGTCAGCTATACCTGGGTGTGAATGATAATGTCTATGCCGATAATGACGGCCAGTTCGTGGTTGTTATTCTGAAAAAAGAAAAGACCGATTAAGAAAATTAGCCTTAAGCGCCTTCTAAGCCTCCAGCCGGCCTCTCTTTCGGACTGAGGAAATATTCCATGAACTGGATGTTGTAATTCCCCCTGACAAAATCATCGCTGGACAGGATATTCAGCAGCAGTGGAATATTGGTCTTGATGCCGACGATGGTGGTAGTTTCCAGGGCGGCTTTCATCTTGGCAATGGCCAGCTGCCTGGTTGGAGCATAGGCTATAATCTTGGCGATCAGGGAATCATAGTGCGGGGGAATTTCCCAGCCGGCGTAGGCGGCGGAATCAACCCGGATGCCTTCCCCTCCGGGAAATACTAGGAAATCAATTTTCCCTGGCGAAGGAATAAACGTCTCGGGGTCCTCGGCGTTGATCCGGCATTCTATGGCGTGGCCCCGCATTTCCAGTTCTAGGGGGAAATTGACCTTTTCCCCGGCGGCCACCCTGATCTGGGCCTTGATCAGGTTGATGCCGTAGACCATTTCGGTTATCGGGTGCTCTACCTGGACCCGGGTGTTGGCTTCCATGAAATAGTATCTTTTCTTATCGTCCACCAGGAATTCAAAAGTGCCCAGGCTGCGGTAGCCGATTTCTTCGGCCGCCTCCTGTGTATCTTTCATCATCTTGTGCCGGGTACGCTCATCTATGAAGGGAGAAGGTGTTTCTTCGATTATTTTCTGGTACTTGCGCTGAACGCTGCATTCTCTCTCGCCGAACGCAATGACCTTGCCCTTGGCATCGCCGATCACCTGAATTTCAATATGCCGGGCACCGCTGATGTATTTTTCCAGGTAGAGCGAGGAGTCGCCGAAAGCCGCTCTGGCTTCGTTCTGGGCCATGGGGAACTGCTCTTCTAACTGGGTAGCAGTGCGGCAGATTCTCATGCCCTTCCCCCCGCCACCGGCCGCCGCCTTAATGATTACCGGGTAGCCGATTTTCTGGGCGATCTTCTTGGCTTCGGCCACATCTTCCAGCACAATGTCGCTGCCCGGAACGACCGGCAGGCCGGCTTTTTTCATGGCCTGACGGGCTCGGTTCTTGTCGCCCATCAGCCTGATGATGTCCGGCGGGGGACCGATGAAGACAAACCCGGAGTTCTGACAGATTTCGGCGAACTTGGCGTTTTCAGCCAGGAAACCATAGCCGGGGTGGATGGCCTCGGCCCCGGTAATCTCGGCTGCGCTCAGAATGTTGGGTATGTTCAGGTAGCTGTCGGAAGCTTTAGCCGGCCCGATGCA
>JANLGB010000056.1:0-4175 GCA_024653405.1 Candidatus Saccharicenans sp. | reverse complement strand
CCAGCATGGCATGGAGGGCATTACGGTCGGCCTCGGAAAAGACAGCCACGGTCTTGATGCCCAGTTCCTTGCAGGAGCGGATCACCCTGAGGGCAATTTCTCCCCTGTTGGCCACCAGAATCTTGGAAAACATGGTTGTCAGGCGCTCACTTTGATGACGAAAAGCTTCTGGCCATATTCGACCGGTTTGCCGTTTTCCACCAGGATATCTACCACTACCCCACTGACGTCGCTTTCAATTTCATTCATCAGCTTCATGGCCTCGACGATGCACAGGGTCTGGCCCTTCTTAACCGTATCGCCGATGTCGACAAATGGAGGAGAGGTGGGCGAAGGGGCGCGGTAAAAAGTTCCGACCATGGGTGAAGTTATATAGTGGATATTCTTGTCCTCGCTCGGGATAGGGGTCGGAGACGGTATTTCTCCGTTGGCCGCCATCACCCTGGCTGCCTCGGAGGGAGCCGGGCTGAACAGCACCTGGGTGGGGTTGGAAGAATTGCCCAGGCTGCGGCTCAGTTTGATCTTAAAACCTTCCACTTCCAGCTCGAATTGGGTCAGGTTCTTCTCTTCCAGGAGAGCAATCAGTTTCCTTAACTCTTCATAGTCAATCTTCGAGCTGAAAGGGCTGTCTTGGCCTGAATTAACAGGCTTGCCGTTCTTTTGGGTCATTATTCACCTTCCTGAAAGTTAGTAAAACTTTACCCAGAACGGGGTGGGTTGTCAAGCAGGTTGGCTGCCCCGAATTTTAATTGCTTTATAAACAATAATTTACCAAAAATGCTGCCTTTCCCCGAGAAGCTTCGGCCTTGCCGGCGAATCAGCCTGGCTGCCTATCGGGGCTTGACACAGGCCGGACCCTGGATGTTAGATTGACCTCAAGCGCCGGCTGGCGTAAGATTTAAGCCGGCCAGGTGACCTGAATGTTTGAACAACTTACCGAAAAAATCCAGAGAACCCTGAAATACATCCGGGGCGAAGGCAAGATTACCGAGAAAAATATCGCCGAAGCCCTGAAAATGCTCCGCCTGGCTTTCCTAGAAGCCGATGTAAATTATAAGGTGGTCAAGGAATTTGAAGCCCGGGTTAAGGCCAAGGCCCTGAACCAGGAAGTCATGATGAGCCTGACCCCGGCCCAGCATTTCATCAAGATCGTCCGGGATGAACTGACCGAGATTCTCGGCCAGGAAGCCCGACCCCTGACCTTTGGTGCTCAGCCGCCGTCGGTCATCATGCTGGTCGGGTTGCAGGGCAGCGGCAAGACCACCACCTCGGGCAAATTGGCCCGGTATGTTAAAGGGCTCGGCCGGAACCCCATTCTGGTATCTTTTGACCTGAAAAGGCTGGCTGCCCAGGACCAACTGCGGATAATTTCCAAATCATTGAACCTGCCTTTTTATGAGATGACGGCCGAGAAGATGCAAGACCCGGCTGGAGCCCTGAAAGAGCTCATGGCCTATACCAGGAACCGGGGTTACGACCCGCTGATTGTGGATACGGCCGGCCGCCTGCACATTGATGACGAGCTCATGGCTGAACTGCGCCTGGTCAAAGATATTCTCCAGCCGGCCGAGGTAATTTACGTGGGTGACTCCATGACCGGGCAGGACGCGGTCCGGAGCGCCCAGGCCTTTGAAGAAAAAATTGGGCTTACCTCCATCATTCTGACCAAGCTGGACGGCGATGCCCGCGGCGGAGCCGCCCTGTCCATTGTCCAGGTGACTCATAAACCGATTAAGTTCATCGGGGTTGGCGAAAAGTTTGACAAGCTGGAAGTTTTCCATCCTGACCGGATGGCTTCCCGCATCCTGGGCCTGGGCGACATCCTGAGCTTGATTGAGAAAGCCGAGCAGGAGGCCGACCTGAAGGAAGCCGAGGAAATCGCCAGGAAAATCAAGAAACAGCAGTTCACCCTGGAAGATTTCCGCAAGCAATTGCAGCAACTGAAAAAGATGGGCAGCCTGTCCGGACTGCTGGATTTTTTGCCCAAAGCCGGTCCGTTCAAAGGAATAGGCAACCTGGAGGTTGACGATAAGAAGCTGGTCTATTTTGAAGCTATCATCAATTCCATGACCCCGGTAGAGAGAGAAAATCCCCGGCTAATTGACGGCCGGAGGCGGGCCAGGATTGCCCGGGGCAGCGGTCGGCCCGTCCAGGAAGTAAACCAGCTCTTAAAGCAATTCTTCGAGATGGAAAAACTGCTCAAGAAAAGCGATTTTCAGAAGTTGCTGAAGAATATTTAAGCCTCTTTCTTAGTTGCCAGTCCGGTTTTCAATGGAGGGTGAGATAGCCGAGAAGGTAAAGCAGGCCCAGGATGATAGGCTGATGGGCTAAGTAAATCCAGAGGGAATGGCGGCCGCACCAGTTGATGAAAGTTTCAGCGAGCGGCCGGCGGATAAGGCTCTTCCGGGTTGAATAAAACCAGCGGCCAATAGCTACCCCGGTCAGGAAAACTCCGAACCATGGAATTAGCGGGAAATAGTCAAAGGAGGCGAAGTCCGGGCGGTGGAGTCCGAGCGGCAGTAGCCAGTTGGAGCTAATGGCAAGGGTTCTATGGAGGGGCGGCAGCAGGGCGCTGAGGGCAACAATTGTCATGCCAAACACCAGGCAGGTAACCGGCCCCGATTTTCGGAAGAGCCAACCGTAAATCAGCACTGAAACCCCCAGGCAGTGGATGATGCCGAACAGGACGATTGAACCCGGGTCAAATAGGTAGGTGGCCGCGGTGATGACCAGGGCTACGGTCAGGTATTTCAGGCTGCGCCGGAAATTGTTCTGGCTGAAATTGGAACTGATTCCGGACAGAATGACAAACAGCCCGGCAAAAAAATGCTGGGCTACCAGCCAGGCCGGTGTGGTCAGGTCGGTGGAAAAACCCAGGAATTTCTTCAGGCCAACAAAATCTCCCAGGTCATAAAGCAGGTGGTAGCCGACCATCAAGATGATGGCCAGCCCGCGAAGAAAATCTATTTCCCAGATGCGGGCCGGAGATTCTTTGGTCACGCCGGTGAGTATATTATGGCCGGTTAATTTCAGTCAAGACGAAAAGCTGGCCATCTTGACCGGATGAGGTTACCTTCCTAATGGTAGCGGCGCCATGACGGCTGGCCTGGGAGCGAGCATACTCGGTAAGAGCAGCAGACTCCTCCAACCGCCCTCCCGCTTCCGTTAGAGCCTTTCTGAAACCTCTGAGCCGGCTTCTCTATAACCATTACCAGCAGCTGGGCAATCTTCATTGGTATCTCCATGTTCTTGCCCCCTGGCCAGTATCGGCCCGATATTTAATGGTTCTGCCGGCCTGGAATTAACATGGCCAGGTGTAGATTTTCTGGCGAAGCAAAGAGTTAATTTGGTAGGTATTTTTATTGAGGCCATCCAGCTTTTTGACAGCCGTCTCCCGGATGGGATATAGTCAGAAGATAAGAGCCACCATGTCATTTATTGCTTGTATTTCGAGAAATTATGAGAGAAAAGCGGGCCCTCTTCTTTCCAGGAGCAGAATGATGACGACCGATCAGCGAAAAAACTAAAAGATAAAACACGAAAAGGAAGGGATATGAACTTCAGGTTATCATCCATTTTACAAAGGGAAAAAACCAGCCTGGCCAGATCTGTCGGCAGAAAAAGAAAAATCCCGAGCCAGGCTCCGGGAATTCGCCTCCGGGTTGCTGCCAGCTGCCTCGGCCTGGCCTGGCTGGTCCTGGCCTTCTGCCTGCCGGCCTGGCCTGGAAACTTGCCTGTGGTTCGCCCGGGGGAAGTTGGGCTATCGGCCGGGCGGTTAGAACGTCTTGGCCAGGTAATGCAGAGTTATTGTGACCAGAAAGGCGCGCCGGGGATGGTTGTCCTCATCGCCCGGGACGGTAAGGTGGCTTACCAACGGTCATTCGGCAAATTCAGGCTTGATAAGCCCGACCCGATGCCCCTCAATGCCATCTTCCGCATTGCTTCTCAATCAAAGGCTGTGACTTCGGTGGCGGTGATGATGCTGATGGAAGAAGGTAAACTCCTCCTGGATGACCCGATTTCCAAATACCTTCCTGAATTTAAGGAAACAGACGTGGCGGTTAAGCCTGAAGGTAAGGAGGCCAAAGGTTACAGTGTTGTGCCGGCCAAGCGCCAGATTACTATCCGTGACCTCCTGACCCATACCGCCGGCATTTCCTACGGCGACGGCCCGG
>JANLGB010000055.1:6744-12115 GCA_024653405.1 Candidatus Saccharicenans sp. | reverse complement strand
CAGCTACGCCAGATGTCCGAGCCAGGATGATCACGCTACAAACCAAGCCGGCTGGTCTGGTCCAGCCGCTGCCTGAGCTCAGCAACATGATTATTGAACCAGTGAGTATCATCGCCGGGCCTGACCTCAAGCCGCTGATTCTGGCCCAGAACCCCGCGGTCGCGGACTATTTAGAAAAAGCGCCGGATTTAATCGAGAGGCTGGAAAAAGACGGGCTTTACCAGAACGGTGGCTGGAGAGTAATGAAAAGGTCGGTGGCGGTTTACCAGAAAGGCCGTCTGGTCTATGACTGCTTAGCCATAAAAATTATCTCCGGCACCTCGATGAACAAGCCATCTTGAAGTTAGCTGATTTTTTAGCAACTGTTTGTTTTACTTAATTGTTAATTTGCTTTTCTTCTTTTGGCTGGTAATAGACTGAGACATCCCTTTTTCCGCGCTCAAGATAACTTACGCCTTTTTTCATCCAGTCTGGCTCAGGTGCACCCTTCAAGTAATGGTCAAAAAATTCATCCAGGTGGATTGTCCAGTATTTCTGGTTTTCCCGCTGGCGCAAGCCATGCTTTTCGCCATTAAAAACAAACATCCAGGCCGGCTTACCGAGCCGTCGCATAGCTGTAAAAAATTCTATGCCTTGGTACCAGGGCACAGCATCGTCTTCGTCATTGTGAATGGTCAGGTAAGGAGTCTGGACTCTTTCCACCCAGAAAAGGGGCGAATTTTCGATGAACCGCACAGCTCTTTCCCATGGCGGGCTGCCGATGCGGCTCTGGGTCTTCTCATACTGGAAAGCCCGAGACATGCCCGTTCCCCAGCGTATTCCGCCGTAGGCGCTGACCATGTTGGAAACAGCTGCCCCCGCTTCACAAGCGGCGAAAATGTTCGTCCGGGTAATTAAATAAGTAATCTGATAACCGCCCCAGCTATGTCCTTGGATACCTATTCTTTTGGGGTCGATAAAACCTAAGCTGATAACTTTTTCTACGGCTGGCAACACACACTTAAGAGCACTCAGCCCCGGATATCCTACCTCATAGACGATGTCAGGCATCAAAATAACGTAACCGTTAGAGACATAGCGGGTGAAATTAATGTTGGTGCCAGGGCCTGGTGGATAGTAACGGTGGAGCTGGTCGCTCAGGCGTTCGTAGATGTAGACCAGCAGCGGGTACTTCTGGTTTGGGTCAAAATTTTCAGGCTTGATGAGCACCGCCTTAAGTTCTTTTCCATCAGCGTTCAGGTAGGTGATCAGCTCTGCTTTGCCCCACAGGTAATTAGCTTGCCGGGGGTTGGCCTGACTTACTTTTTTGAGGTCCTGGAAATCAGGGCCGCTCACCCAGAGGTCAGGGAATTCTTCGAAAGTCTGGATGGTAAAAACATACTTTTCCGCTTGTTTAGCTTTTTGTAACCTGCTGAGCATCTTCGGCTGGTAGATTAATCGTTCTGGCTTGGAATTTTTCTGCGGTTCCAGCCGGTAAAAGCCAGTAGCCTTGGTGGCTTCATCAAAAGCTGAAAGGAGAAGAGGCTTTTTCAGCGAAATAGCCTTTTCCTCGGGGTCAAGCTTCAGGTAGCGCAAAAAGAGTTTGTTCTCCCGTCCCAAATTTCCCGTCAGCAGCCGAGCTGAGCTGCCGTCTGGTTTTATTTCCCAGATATCATAGCGGTCATAAATCAGGACCGAGCCCTCGTTCTCTGTCCAACCGGCCAGGCCGTAGGCTGGGGGCTCGTTTGGCGTATCCCACTCCTCGCGGAAGAAATTAACACCCAGCCTGGAAGTCAGGTCGAATTTTTTGCCATCAGACAGTCGATAGCTAAACCAAGCGTTAACGTTATCATCGTAAAAAACCAGATAATTTGCCCCGGGAGAAAAGCTAACGGAATTGGGAAACTTTTCCAGAATTTTTGTTTTCTGGCCGGTTTTCAGGTCGACCAAGTAATAATCAGCATACTCTCTGTCCCAAGAAACCAACTGACGGTAGGGCCGGTTGTTAAGGCCGAGGGCTTTTTGCCCGTCATCTGCAAGCCTGATGTCTGGCAAATCTTCAGAACCAAGGGTGATGATTTTTCTCTCTTTGGTGTTCAAATGGCCGACAGCTAAAAAAGTTCTCTTTTTTTCTTCCTCCGCCCTGACTTTCTGCATTGGCTGCAATTCTGGGTCGGTCCAGCTCCAGATGTCGACTTTGACCGGTTCAGGTGCTTCTTCGGGTGCGGGCTCTGGAACCGGAGCATAGCCAAAGAAAAGAAGAGTTCCGTCTTTAGAGAAAAAAGGCACGCGGTTTTCACTCGGGCTGGTTTTTGCCGGTAGTGCCGTTGTTTTTGGCCCGGCGATTTCCGCGGCTTCTTTCATGTTTTCTTGCCAGAAATAAAGCCGGTAAGGGGAGACTTTTTCCTGGTAAGCATCGCGGTCGCTAAGAAAAGCCAGCTTTTGACCTTTTTCATCAAAAGCCAGACCGGAGTAATGCCCTTGACCCTTAAGCAAGGTTATGGTTTGGGAAGTATCAGGCTGAAGCAGAAAAGCGCCGTCATTTTCCGGTTTCTTGGAAGAGACAGCATAGGCCAGGTAGCGGCCGTTTTGGGACCAAGTGTACCCTGAAACTTCCTGAACGGAAATCGTCTCATTCGTCTCAAGGTTTCTGATGACCAGTTCAGTTCCCGGTTCCTTTTTCTTTTCCGGCTTCTTGCCCTCTTTCTTCTCCTGTGTTTTTGGCTCGGGTTTCACTTCGGTTTCTTTCTTTTCTGCTGGTTTTACCTCTGGTTCTTTTTTTGCTCCTTCTGATTCTTCTCCTTTTTTGGCTTGGTCATTGTCCTTAGGTAGCGGCGGTTCCAGCAGGTAAGCGATGTAGCGGCCCGAATCTTCAGGCAGCTTGAAGCTTTTGACGCGGTCGACCGTGACCTGCTGGCCAGTTTGCAGGTTGATCAGGCCCAGGCCGTTTTTTGGCTGTTCTTCCGGTTTCTTCTTTTCCTTTTTAGCTTTATCCACTTCGGCTTTGGGCGGAACGATGGTATAAACCACGAACTTGTCGTCGGCCGAGAAAACTGCGTCGCGGCCGCGCGGGTAGCGATTTTCATTCCCGGTTTGCAGGTCCAGAACGACCAGTTCCGGGTCGCCTTCTCCCGGCACCAGGGCATAAACCAGCCAGCGTCCATCGCTGCTCAGTTTGGTCCCCTGGATGGATTTCCAGGAGTCATAGACATCGTAGTTTATTGGTTTCTTGGCAATCTGGCCCGGGGCTGAAACAAAAAGAATCAGGATGATTACAGCCAGAAAGGGCCATTTTTTCTTAAGAGCGGTGTCGGTCATCTCGTCCTCCCTGAATTCACATATGATTTATCTTTTATCCGAGTTTAACTAACCCGGTCAATCTCAATTTTCCGCTCCGGCTTATTTTGTGGCCGGCAGAAAAAATGGCCCCTCATTGCTCGTCGCCAGAAGACCTGGGAGGCGGTCCGGGGCGGTCTGCCGCCACCTTTTTGAAATCAGCCGGTGAAATAGAGATAAGCGGCCAGGATCAGCAGCAGCACTATGGCCGAGGCCACCACATCCCAGTGGCTCCAGCTGGCCCGCGTGGCCTGCCTCTGCTCTGGGGTAACGGTGCCGAAGGTCAAGCCCGTGATTTTTTGCTCATCCGGTTTTTCCGTGGCGTAGCTCACGGCGTAAATCACGGCTATCGTTACCAGGAAGATGAACAGGCTATAATACTGGAAGTAAATATTATTGATGATCCAGAGAACCGAGCCCTCGGTATATTTGAAACCTGGAATGAGCTTGACCGGGGTGTCGATAGCCAGACGGAATAATCCGAGAATAAAACCGGTGGACAGGGCGGCCAGGCAGCCCTTGGCGTTCAGACGCTTGTTGAGAATCCCGGCGAAGAAAACCACAAAAATCGGTGGGGCCAGGTAGGACTGAACGCCCTGCAGGTAATCATAAAGACCTTTGCCGCCCCTGATTACCGGCAGCCAGGCCAGGCCGATTAAAACCATGACCGTGGTGGCGATCCGTCCCACCCTGACCAGGCGTTCCTGGGAAATGTTCTTCTTTATACGTGAATAGAAGTCTATGGTGAACAAGGTAGAAGAAGCGTTAAAGACTCCGGCCAGCGAACTCATCAGGGCTGCTAGCAACCCGGCCACCACGATGCCCCTGACGCCGACTGGCAGCACATAAGCCACCATCAGAGGGAAGGCCTGCTGGGCCTGGTCCCTGATAATCTGGCCATTGGGCCCGATGAGCTGCTCCTGCAGGGCCGGGATTTTGCCGCTCAGGGCCAGCCCGTAGCAGATGATTCCGGGAATAATAAAAATGAAGACCGGCAAGAGCTTGAAGTAGGAGGCAGCAATAGAGCCGCGCCGGGCCTGAGTTTCGTTTTTGGCGGCTAGGGCCCGCTGGACGATATACTGATCAGTGCACCAGTACCAGAGGCCGATGATCGGGGCGCAGAACAGCATCCCCAGCCAGGGATAATTATCATTAAAGTACCAAGCCATGCGCCCGGCTTCCTTCACCGGGGCCCAGGTGCCGGCCAGACCGTGAGGCACCAACGGTTTCCACAGATTGAACATTTCGGAGCCGACAATTGACCGCAGTTCGGACCAGCCGCCTAAGACTTTCAGTCCGAAAATCGTTACCAGGGCTGAACCGATGATCAGGACGATGGTCTGGATGGCTTCGGTGTAGGCCACGGCGCTGAGCCCGCCGAGCACGGTGTAAATGCCGGTGATGATGATCACCAGGAAAGAGCCGATCCAGAAGCTATCCAGCCCGAACCAGTGTACTTCTGGTAGCAACACCGAGAAGACCACCCCGCCAGCAAACACTCCGACTGCAATCTTGGTCAGGACGTAGGCCACCAGGGAAATGGCCGAAAGAACTGTCCGGGCCGAAGGCGAAAACCGGCGCTCCAGGAATTCGGGCATGGTGAACACCCGCGACCGCATGTAAAACGGGACCATGACCCAGGCCAGCACCAGCAGGCACCAGGCGTGGAGTTCGTAATGGGCCATGGCCACGCCGTCGGTGGCCCCGGAACCGGCCAGGCCGACCAGGTGTTCCGAGCCAATGTTGGAGGCGAAGATTGAAGCCCCGACGATGAACCAGCCCAGGTGACGACCGGCCAGGAAGTACTGGTCGGTGGTCTTTTCTTTGTGGCGCTTGATGGTCCACCAGGCTATGCCGATAATGAGTCCGAAGTAGCCAGCAATTACAATCCAGTCTACGGCCTTGAGCATCATGGCTAGACCTCCTCCTTGGAGAAATCATTCGGAAGGGTCCTGACTATCCGGGCTAAAAGAATAGCCAGGGAGAAAAGATATTTCCGGTCATCTGGATAAACTTTTTGGTCTTTCGGGGAAGGGCTGTTGGCCTGGAGATTTTT
>JANLGB010000055.1:263-6734 GCA_024653405.1 Candidatus Saccharicenans sp. | reverse complement strand
TTTTATGTCGGTCAGACCGTTCAGCCCGCATCAGCGGAAGTATAATTCGAGAGCGGAGTTCTTGTCAAAAATAAAATAGAGGAGGCTCTTTTTAAATTGATTTGGACTAAGTCTTTGTTGTAAAAAGGCCTCAGGAGGAAGAAGATGAGCCAGTCTGACCACCACGACCATTTTCCCGGACAGGCCTGGTGCTGCCCGGCTGGCGGCTCCAGCCCTACCTCGATAAGCACTCTGTCGAGGCGGAGTTTTCTGAAAGGGGTTGGCTTCACCACCCTGGGGACCCTCGGGCTCAAGAATGTTTCCTGGAAAGCTTTGACGGCGACACTCCCGATTGAGCCGTTGGCCGATTACCGAAGCCCGCTCCGGGTAAAACCCATTCTGGTTTATGATATTCCCGTCCGGGCTCACCAGACAAGCTGGCGGGCCTGGGGCGGCCTCCAGACCCAGGCTCAGGCTGAAGAGGAACTGGCCCGGATTCGGGGCGAACTCTTTTTATTGAAAAAGAAGGCCGATTTCCCGGTTGAATTTCTGCCGGTTTCTGGGATTAAGAGTGCGGCAGAAATAGACAGGCTGAAAGAAGACCTGGCCTCGGCCGATGTCATCATTGTCTATGCCGCCGGCGGCTGGCTGGATACTTTCCGCAAGCTGGAAGAAACCGGCAAGGAGTTGATTTTCTTCTGCCGTCACCGCTCGGGCCCGGTCTATCTCTGGTATGAGATCATCAGCCCGCGCTATCTGAGACAGCATACTGACCATCTGGCTTTGGAGCGGGTGGACGACAGCGACGTGGTGATAGACAGCCAGGATGAGCTGCTCTGGCGTCTGAGGGCGCTCTGCGGCTTAAAGAACACCCTCGGCACCAGGATTGTGGCGGTCGGCGGGCCTGATGCCTGGGCCCAGCCGCCTGGAGTGGTGCCGAAATTGGTGGAAGAAAAGTGGAAGTTTGACCTCAGGACGGTTTCCTATGAGGAACTGGGTCGAATCATCAAGGAAGCCAAGAACGACTCCGCGGCTATTAAAAGGGCCCAGCAAAGAGCCGGTGACTATCTTAAACTTTCCGGAACCAGACTCGAGACCGACCTCAATTTCGTCCGGAATGCCTTCCTGCTGGAAGAAGTCTTTGTGGCTTTGATGAAAAAAGCCGATTGCCGGGCTATAACCATCAATGGCTGCATGGGTACAATTATGCCTATCGCTGAAACCTCGGCCTGCTTAACGCTGAGCCTGTTGAATGACGCCGGCTACCTGGCTTTCTGCGAATCGGATTTTGTGGTCATCCCGGCCGGGATACTGTTGGCCAACACCTCGGGCAAACCTGTTTTCCTCAATGACCCAACCTATCCCCACCAGGGCCTGATAACCCTGGCCCATTGTACTGCTCCAAGAAGAATGGATGGTAAGACTCTGGAACCGGCCCGGATCCTGACTCACTTTGAATCGGATTACGGGGCAGCGCCCAAGGTGGAGATGAGTAAGGGGCAGATAGTGACCAATATCATTCCCGATTTTGCGGCCAAAAGATGGGTGGGGCTGGCCGGGAAAATCGAGGAAGCTCCCTTCCTGCCCATTTGCCGTTCGCAGATCGAGGTCAGCTTTGATAAAGACAGCCAGCTTCTGGCCAGGAGAATGCCTGGATTTCACTGGATGACGGGCTATGGCGATTATCTGCGCGAAGTTGGCTATGCTTTGCGCCGGGTTAAGATCGAGTGGGATTGTCTGTAAAAGGCAATACCCCAACTATCCCAGTTCCAGCAGTGCTGGGCCAAACTACCAACGGGAAGGCAGGGCAGAAGAAGATTGGTTTTTAAGAAGGCGTTTTTCTGAAGTCCCCACCGCGGATTTTTATTATTTGACTATTTTCGCTCGTAACCTTATTATATTCGAGGAGGGGAAGATCTCAGCTCAACCGACCTCAAGAAGCCAGGGGTTTTATCTTCAAAAGCCGGCCTGAACGAATTAGGTAGAGATACCGGGGAAGGCCAATGAGCCAGAATTGTTCCAAATGCGGCACCGCCAACATTGACACCCAGAAATTTTGCGGCCAATGTGGCACGCCGCTTTCCTCGTCGGGTGACTTGGAGGCTAAGCCGACTCTGACCATCTCTGCCCAGGAAACCCTCTGGCCCGGGAAGGGCCAGCTGATTGCCGGTAAATACCAGATCCTCCGCCAGGTTGGCCAAGGCGGGATGGGAGTGGTCTTTGAGGCCCAGGATATCCGGCTGAAACGTTCGATCGCACTCAAGTTTCTCCCGGCGGAATTACTGGGTGAGGAACGGGCCAGGGAGCGATTCATTCACGAAGCCCAGGCCGCCTCGGCCCTCGACCACCCCAATATCTTTACCATTTATGAAATAGGCGAGACCGAAGAACAGCAGACCTTCATGGCTATGGCCTTTTACAAGGGTGAAAGCCTTAAAAGCCGCATCCGCCGCGGCCCCCTCAATGTTGATGAAACTTTATCCCTGGCCCTGCAAATTGCCGAAGGCCTGGCGGCGGCCCACGACCACGGGATAATTCACCGCGACGTTAAGCCGGCCAATATCATCATTACCGAGGAGGGACAGGTCAAGCTGCTGGATTTCGGGCTGGCCAAGCTGGCCGGTGAGGCTCATCTCACCCGCCCGGGCACGGTGCTCGGCACCCTGGCTTACATGTCGCCAGAGCAGTTGACGGGCGGGGAAATCGATGCCAGGACAGATGTCTGGTCACTGGGAGTGGTCATGTACGAGATGCTTACCGGCCACCTGCCGTTTGAGGGGGATACCGAACCGGCCTGTGCCTATTCTATAGTCCACAAGAGGCTCCGGCCGATTAAGAGTCTGCCCCTGGAAATACCGCGGGACCTGGCGGCGGTGGTGGAAAAAGCACTGGCCAAGGACCCGGATGACCGTTTTCCTTCGGCCCGGGAGATGGCCGCGGCCCTGAAATCTCTCTTAGAGGGTCGGAGATTTCATCCCGGAATCACGAGAAAATTTTACCGCCGGGCGGCTGTCCTGGGTGTGGTGGCAGTGCTGACGGCAGTGGTGCTGGTAGTTCCCGGCTGGCGCCAGCGGCTTAAAGAATATGCAGGTCTGGGTCCTGCAGTCAGGAATAAGCACCTGGTTTTGCTTCCCCTGAAATCCATTACTGGAACTGAGGTCGAACAAACGATGGCCGATGGCCTGTCTGGTTTACTCCACGGCCAGCTGAGTCAGCTGGCTTTCATGGGAAACCAATCGTGGATTTCCCCTCTCCGTCATATAGAGACTTATGAAGTGCGGGAAGCGGCTGACGCCAGGCGCTTCCTGGGGGCTGGCCTGGTTCTGACCGGGACTCTCAGGCTAGCCGGGGAGATGCTGACGGTTTCTGTAAATGTGATTGATGCCCGGACCTTGCGCAACTTTGGGACCATGACCCGGACCGATAACCTGGCTAATGTCTCAACCTGGCAGGAAGACCTGGCCCTGGAACTGGCCAGGACTATCGGCATCCCGATTCGACCAGGAGCCAGGGCCATTCTGGCCCGGGGAGGTACCACCAGGCCGCTGGCTTTCAGAACTTACCTTCAGGGTCAGGCTTTCTTTTCCCGGGAGGGAGTGGATAATGCCAGGCGGTCGGTTGAATTTTTTGAAGACGTGGTAAAGATTGACCCGTCATTTGCTACTGCCATGCTCGACCTCGGTCGGGCCTGCTGGTGGCTGTTTGCCTTGAACGGGGATAAGGCTTTGGTTACCAAGGCTGAGAGTTATCTCCAGGAGGCCCTCCAGCTGAGTGGGGTAGATGACCGGGCCCATCTGTCTCTCTGCCGCATCTACCACGGTTTGGGGCGCTATGAGGAAGCCATCCGTGAAGCTCAAATGGTTGACCGAAATTCGGTCTGGTTTTTTGATGCTCTGATTAACCTGGCTCAGATCTATAGCATCCAGAAGAGGCCAGATCTGGCTGAAGCGACCTACCTCGAAGCCCTGGGCCTGCGTCCTGATTACTGGGTGGCCCTGAGCTATCTGGGCCTTTTTTATTTTTACCAGGGGCGGCTGGATAAAGCCAGGGATATGTATCTGCAAGTAACCCGGGTGGCCCCTGGTAACATTAACGGACTCAACAATCTGGGGGGGACGTACTTCAAGCTCGGCGACGACCTTCGGGCCGAGGAGATGTTTGGGCGGTCCAATGCTATCAGGCGGAATCCTGATGCCTGTTCTAATCTCGGGTATCTGTACTTTTATCGCGGACGCTATGCTGATGCCGTGGCCATGAGCGAATCAGCCCTAACTTATGAAAAAAATGACCCGATGCTGTGGGGAAACCTGGCCGATGCCGCCCATTTTGTCCCGGGATATGAGGAAAAGTCCAGGCAGGCCTATGACCGGGCCATAGAACTGGCTGAACAGAGGCTGGCTTCCGATAGAGGCAACGCCGGGTTGCGTTCGAGCCTGGCTGTTTACCTGGCCAAAAGGCAGGAGACCGATAGGGCTTCGGCCGAGATCTCTGAATCTCTGAAAATTCAGCCCGATGACCCGACTGTGGTACTCAAGTCGGTTATAGTCTACGAGCTATCAGGGGACAGAGAGGATGCCCTCCAGGCCCTGAGGAAATATGTGGCCCTGAAAGGGCCGAAGGGAGAAGTTTTAAGGGAACCGTTTCTGGCCGGCTTGCGCCGGGCTCCAGAATTCAACGAAATAATGGGGAGAAATAGATAGGACCTGATAATTATGTTTTGTGCCCGACAGTCGAAATGGCTGGAGGAAGATCCAGAAGAAACAGGGCCTGGCACCTGATTAACATAGATAAACATTGAAGATAGTGCGGTGATAAGTTGGCCGTCTCTAACTTCTAACTTATTAAGGAGAGGAAAATGACAATCGAAAAAGAAAAAGCCCCGGTGACCCACCTGGTGGAATTGATATTTACCCCTGACCACCAGCTGAAATGCGACCCGGCCAGCCTGGTAGTCAACCTGGGCGACAGGATCATCTGGAAATGGAGGGGCGGGGAGGATTTTCCTTTTGGTATCGTAATTAAATCACCTTTTATGCCTCTGCAGAAGCCTTATTACCTGACTCGGCTCGAACCCAAGATTCCCAAAGCGATTGAAACCGGTGTCCTGAGTTGTGCTCCGGCCGGGCATTATCATTATTTGGTTGCGGCTTACGTTCATGATCAGATACTGGTTGAGGACCCGGAGATAATCATTCGCCCACCTGATGGTCGTGGGCCGGGAGGTTAGTATCAGGACTGAGCCTGTTATCAAGTTGTTGGCTCCTAAAAAGCAGCTTACGTTTTGAACTTGTTTTTTGGTTCCGGGAAAAGAAGATAATCTAATATTTTTTGGGTCTGAACCTGAATTTAAGCTAAAGAATCAACTGGCTTTTTCCTGGAGCCGTATTCTTAAAAACACCAGCCGTAATTATTTTAACCTTAGCGACCGCAACCCAGGGCTACCAAGAATTTCTATAGCTTGAGTTTAATCTCCCGGCTCAGGGTTTCGGTGGTTGGAACTGACAATCTGCCCTTAAACCCGGGCTGCTGACCGCCGGCTGAGATGATCATGGTCCCTGGCTCAATAACCGGGTTACCGCTGCTATCGTAGGTCATCATCTCACGCGGCCGCACGGTCAGAGTAATTTTCTGTTTCTCACCAGTTCGCAGGAAAATTCTTTTATAGGCGGCCAGCCAGCGGACCGGGTTAACCGGCGACCTGGATTCTGGGCGGCTGAGATAGACCTGGACCACTTCTTCTCCGTCGCGTGGCCCGGCATTTCTAACTTCTACCGATATGGACAGTTCCTCTCCCGCCTTCAGCGACTTGGGGGCCACGAGATTTGAATAGCGGAATCTGGTGTAGCTGAGGCCATAACCAAATGGAAACAGGGGCTCTTTCTTAAAATAGCGGTAGGTGCGGCCTTCCATCCGGTAGTCGGTGAAAGCCGGCAGGTCGTCACTGGATTTGTAAAAAGTAACTGGCAGACGGCCGGCTGGGTTATAATCACCGAACAGCACCCCGGCGATGGCCTGGCCGGCGGCCTGGCCAGGGTACCAGGCTTCAACTATGGCCGGCACCAGTTCGACCGCCCGGGTGACGGACAGCGGGCTGCCGTTGAGAAGAACTAGCACTACCGGTTTGCCCGCGGCAGCTTTGGCTACTTCTTCCAGGAGTTTGACCTGGTTGGCCGGTAAGCCCAGGCTCAGGCGGTCACCGCCCTTAAACCCGGGCACCGGCACCTCCATTTCTTCACCTTCCAGCCGCGGAGAAAGGCCGAGGAAAAGCACCACGGCTTCAGCCCGCCGGGCGGCGGCCACGGCCTGTTTTGTGGCATCCGCAGCCGGCTTTTTCCACAGCAGGTGCATGCGGGCGGTGCGGGCCCGGTGGCTGAATTCAATCTTCAGGGCAACCGGCTTGCCTTTCTCCAGGCTAACCTTTTTGTAAATCTTGTGGGTTTCGTGGGTCCCGTTGTAGCGGGCTATAAGCTGTCCGTCGAGGTATATCTGGAA
>JANLGB010000055.1:0-253 GCA_024653405.1 Candidatus Saccharicenans sp. | reverse complement strand
CCGGACAACTTCAGCATTCGCTGGACAGGTTATTTCCTGCCCCCGGAAACCTTCGCCGCCCAGGTAATAGTCGCCGCTTTCCGGGGGCAGGAGATAACCTGTCCAGCGAATGCTGAAGTTGTCCGGGTCCAAGGTGCTAAGCGGCGCTTCCTCCCACCAGTTGAAATCGACCGTCGGGTCAATCCGGATTGCGGCCGGCTGTCCCTTGAATGCCTGGTTATTAAAATATTCTGCCCTGAGGCCGTTTTCTCTG
>JANLGB010000054.1:10704-12207 GCA_024653405.1 Candidatus Saccharicenans sp. | reverse complement strand
GGATAAAATTTACCCGGGATACCAGCTCGACCATAACAAGGGGTATGCTACCGAGGCTCATTACCTGGCCCTGGAAACATTAGGCCCCTGTGCCCTGCACCGGAAAAGTTTCCGGCTGTACCGGGAGAGAGTTCTGATAAGATGAACGGCAAATACGACCGGATAAAAATCATCGAGCAGGCGGAGAGGTTTGTCCGGGCCGGCAAGCTTCGGGAAGCCATAATCGAATACGAAAAACTGCTGGAGGAAGACCCGACTGACGTCAGCATCAATAATATCGTCGGTGACCTTTACGTCCGCCTGGGGCAGACCGAACGAGCTATCAGGGCCTTTGAGAAGGTAGCCACCGAATATGAAAAGAAAACCCAGTTTTCCCAGGCCCTGGCCATCTTGAAAAAAATCTGCCGCTTGAACCCCGATAATCCCACCTATTTCATCAGGCTGGCCGACCTCTACACCCGCCAGGGATTCGCGGCCGAGGCCAAGAAGGAATATCTGCGGGTGGCTGAAATATACCTTAGAGCCAAACGGGTGGAGGAGGCCATCGAGCTGTACGAGAAGGTGGTCAGGCTGGACCGCGATGACCTCAACCTCAGAATGCAGCTGGCCGCTCTCTACAAGCTTGACGGGCAACCGGAAAGGGCGGTGAATGAGCTGCTGGAGGCGGCCGAGCTGAAGCTCAGCGATAAGCGGCTGGACGAGGCCCATAAAATCCTGGTAGAAGCCAGGAAGCTGAACCCGGATAATCCTCGGGCCAGCCTGAAGCTGGCCCAGGTCTTGAGGCTCAAGGGCCAGGCGGCCGAAGCCATGGAACTGGCCCGAGCCGCCCTGGAAAAAAATCCCCACGACCTGGAAGGCTTGACCTTTCTCGGCAATGTTTACTTCGAGGAAGGCAAGTTTGAAGCGGCCAAAGAAGTTTTTTACGAAATCCTGAATTTCTACCCGCTCAACGTGAATGCCCGTTACAAACTGGGCCGGATTAACCTGGGCGAGGGGGATGTGGATAAAGCCTTCGAGTATTTTGAACCTCTGATCGACAGTTACCTGAAGAAGAAAAAGGATGACAAAGCCATCGGCTTCATCGGCCTGATCTTAACGGTACGCAAGGACCACCTGCCCTCGATGGAGAAACTGGCGGCCATCTTCAGGGAAGCCAAAGACCTGAGGCGATTGGAGCAGGTTGACCGGGCCATTCTGGCCGAGCTCAACCGAATCGGGGAAAAGGCCAGAATGCTTTCTTATTACACTGAACTCTTGAAGCTCAAACCCGGTGATGAAAAACTGGCCAAGGAATATCGGGAACTAAAAAAAGAACTGTTGCTGACTGACGAAGAGGAAGCCGCCCACGACACCTGGATTCCCTCCCGGGAACAGGAAGAGGAAATTCAGGCCGGCCTGGCCCAGGCCGAAGTCTATATCCAAGAAGGCCTGATCCGCCTGGCCCGCCGGGTGATCGAGGGCCTATCCCTGAAGTATCCCGGCGACCCGCTGATCAAGCAGAAG
>JANLGB010000054.1:8506-10694 GCA_024653405.1 Candidatus Saccharicenans sp. | reverse complement strand
CCTGAAAACCCAGTTGAGCGAATCCGAATTGATAAAGAAAGTGGAGAAGGCCACGGTGATTGAAACCCAGGTTCTGCGGCCGCCAAAGGGTCGGGGGCAGGATAGGGAAGGCAGGAAGTCCGAGCTCCAGTTTGAAGAAGAGGTCCTGGGGGAGGAGAAAGTCAACCCGCTGGACATTTTCCGTGATACCGGGATCGTGCCGATCATCAGCTCCGATGGGCGGGAGAAGAAATATTATGACCTCTATGAAAACGTCCGGGCCGAACTGGCCATAATCTCAGCCGTCTATCTGCGCCAGAAAAAGGGAGTCACCACCCAGTTCGAAAAAGAACTGGGCAGCATCGTCAGCGATTTCAAGAAGGACATCCGCGACAAGATTCCGGAAGAGGACCACCAGATTCACATGCAACTGGGCCTGGCTTTTATGGAACAGGGCCTGCTGGATGAAGCCATAGAAGAATTCAACCTGGCTTCCAGGGATAAGACCCTGCTCCTGGAATGCCTGAGCCTGATCAGCAACTGCCACCGCTTAAAGGGCAACTTGGAAGAAGCCGAACGCTGGCTGAATCGGGCCATTAAGCTGGTGGCGCCGGGAACCGACCAGTATTTTGCCCTGATGTATGACCTGGGATTGATCTGCGAACAGGCGGGAGACCTGGAGCGGGCGCTGTCGGTCTACCGCGAGATTCAATCTTGGAACCCGACTTATCGCGGCATCAGCGACAAGATCGACAAGCTGGCCAACATGGGTGGCACGCCCAGCAATCTCCTCAATTGACTTGAGCTCAATTAGATTTAAAGGTTCGCTTCTCAAGTCACAACTTTGTTTCCAGATCAGGCTGTGGGTACATTCTACTTTAGCTCCTGATAAGGGAGAGCTCTGAGTTTTGACTGACTCCGGACCTGGAGATTAATCGGTGATTTGATAATCTATAATTGAGCCAACTGTTAGACCTGACCCTCTCAGGCTGCCAACCAGCCCCCGGCTTAATAGAAATGATTATTCTTGGCCGGTCGCCTGTAAAAACTCAGTAGGCTGTGCTGAGCCCCAGCCCCAGCCGGAAGTGTCGCGGCAGCTCGCTCTTGAAGACATAGGTCCCCTCAACCGTCAGTCGCATGTTTCTTCTCAATAGGTAACCATAATGCAGGCCGGCCGAAGTGTATTTGAGCTCTGGCTGGTCGGAGTCAACCCAGTTGAAAAGGGCGCTGCCGTACCAGCGGGAATCATCACCCTTGGGAAAATAGAGTAATTCGGCGAATCCTCCCCGGGTGGCCACCTTTTCTGGATCCACAACGTAAAAATAGGGATTCTTGTCACGGCGTTCCAGGTACTGCAAGTTGAGCTCCAGTTTAGGGCTGGATAAGGTCAGGTCTCCCCCCAGCATCCACAGGCTGTCGACCGCGTTTCCCTGCCTTTCTTTTCCGGTATAGCCGAAGGCTCCGACCCTCAGGTTGCTGCCTATATCCTGGGACAGGCGAAGCATGAAATTCTTATACTTGTCATAGTCGAAGGTATCCAGGTCGTCGGCCGGTCTCAACCCCAGGCCGTTAACTATTTCCAGGACGAGGTCGGTACCGGTCGGCAGACCATAGGTAAACATCAGGCCCCGGTCATAGGTCAGGTCGGCGTGGGCCTGGCCAACTCTGGTGCTGTAGATCTTGTAATCTTCGTACATCAGTCGCAATTCTCGCTTAAACAGCGGGTCGGAGACCTGGAACTGGCCGACGATGACATCAAACTCTTTATTAAAAAGGTTGTTGAACATGAGGAAGGCGTCTTCCAGCCCGGCCACCTCGCCTTTTTCCGTGAAGAAAAAGTAGAAGTAGTAGGAGAGGTGCTTGGTGATTTCGCCGCCCGACAGCAGCTTGATCAGGAAAGGCGCGGCAAAATCCAGCTTCTGATTGTTGCTGTTGTTTAAGGACAGAAAGCCTTCGAAGCGAATGGCTATGGGCAGCTCGCGCAACAGGGAGAGCAGGCTGTCACCGGTATCTATGTTATACCGGGGCGTTTCCTTGTCCTTGATAACGTAGCCGTTATTCATGAAATCGTCCCCATATGGCTTTAGTTTGGGGAAGGGTGTGTGGCAGACCTTACAGCTCATACTGTACTTGCGGGCAAAAGCTGGTATGGCCAGAACTTCCGAGCTCAGGCAAGTGAGCAAGAAGAGAGACAGAATGATGATTTTAA
>JANLGB010000054.1:0-8496 GCA_024653405.1 Candidatus Saccharicenans sp. | reverse complement strand
GCCACCTCCAGTCTGATCAGTTCATTTATAAAATAGTTCAATCGACTATCTTGATGGCGGTGGAATGCCGGTTGACTTCGATTATCTCTGACTCATCTGGCGGCACGCCCAGGAAATCAGCCACCGGTTTGACCAGCTTCTGGTAATTGAGGATAGCAGTGACAGTAAGCGGACCAGGTGGCAAGGTATCAGGAAGCTGGAAGGTACAGGTTTCAATTTTGGTTTCCCGGGGACCCAGCCGGTAGTCGACACCCAGGGACTTGGTATTCCACTGCTGGATGGTCATACGTCCCTGGGGGTCAAAGTAAGCCATGCGGAAAATACGGTCGCCAACGGGGATGCCGTCGCGCTGAACGCCTTTGAAGTTGGGGTCGCCAAGGCCAATACCCATATCCTGGTAAGCCAGCGTGTCGGCCGCGATAGTGTATTCTTCGCCTTCAAACCCTTTTTTATCAACCGGAAGGTGATAGACTTTTCCTTTAGCGTCAACTGCTTCGACGTGCATCCAGACAATGCGGTCTTCCACAGAACCAGTTGGGAATTTATGTCCGGTTTTCTGGTTGAAGAGTACGATGATAAATTTGACCCGGTCTCCGGGAGCGGCTTCATTAAGGTCAGGATGCACCCGGAGTTCAACCGTGCCCCTGACTTTTCCCGGGTCGTGGGCGCCGTGGAAAAGATGCTGGCGAACGTCGGGGTAGGTATTGCCCATGGAGGCGCTTTTGCCCGGGGCATAGGTCATGTGGCAATCGTGGCACTTAACGCCCTGCTTGGCGTAAGGGCCTTCTTTCCATTCCAGGTGGGTGGATTTTACCCAGACACCGTAGGGGCTTTTTTCGTTGTGGCAGGTGCCGCAGAATTCAGCCGTGCTCAGAAACTCAGATTTAACCATGTTGTGTTCTGGGGAAATCTTGCCCTCCCGCGGCCCGTACTTGTTCTTGCCCGGCTCAGAAATCCAGTTGAAATTATGGGGCACATCGCCGGCAAAACCCGTAACGGTGTGACAGACTTCACAGGAAACCGATTCGTTGGCTCGACTTCCCTTGGCCGGCAGCGGTGGCGGAACATCTCCAGCCAGGAAGGCAAGCGGTGTGTGGCAGCCGTTGCAGCCAGCTTTGACACCGGCTACTACCGGGTCTTTCTCAGCCTGGGGAACAGCCAGCTTGAAGTACTCAATTTCATCCCAGTGGTGGGTGTAAGCCTGGGACATCATGGCCTGTTTCCATTGCTGATAGATGTCGTTGTGACACTGAAGACCGCAGAAGGTGGGAGTCTGGTAATCGCTGTATTTCCTGGTGCCCAGAGCTTCGTCTCCGGCTTTCTGCAGGCTGGCTGAGGTTATCAGTCCCAGAAAAAAAACGATCATCAGAGGAAAAACAATCATCAACCCGCTGTTGGAACCTTTCATCATATCCCTCCTAAAATCCACAATTACCACAAATCATAAAAACAGGCAACGGGAAATAACATTTTATCCGGGACTGGTCTGGGATGATTTTCGGGTGGCTGAATGACCTTTTTTACCTTATCTTATGGCCGGGGCCGGCTTCTTTTAAGGTTCCTGACCAAAGCGATTGAAAAAATCTGGGCTAAGCCGGGGAAAATAGGTTTTGATTTTCAGGCCCGATTGGTTTAAAAAGAGAGAAGAATTCTTAATTTCAGGAACATTAATATCAAAGAGGAAACGGATGGACAAAAAAAAGAAAGCAATTTCAAGAAGGGAGTTCTTGAAAACGGCTTCGATGGCCGCAGCGGTCGGTCTTGGATTTCCGACCATTGTGCCGGCCTCGGCTCTGGGTAAGGATAAGCGGCCGGCGCCATCCAACCGCATCGTCATGGCTGGAATCGGTTTCGGCATGATGGGCATCCCCAACATGGAAGCTTTCCTGAACAAAGACGAAGTTCAGTGGGTGGCGGTCTGCGACCTAGACAAGAATCATTTAGCTCGAGCCAAAGAAATTGTTGATAAAAAATACGGGAACAAAGCTTGCCGGGCTTATACAGATTTTCGCGAACTTTTTTTGCGGAAAGACATCGATGCCGTGTCCATCGCTGTGCCAGACCACTGGCATGCACTCCTTTCGATTAGCGCCGCCCGCGCTGGCTATGACATTTACGGCGAAAAGCCTCTGACCCATGACCTGGCTGAAGGCCGGGCGTTGGTCAGAGCGGTTGAGCGCTACGGCCGGGTGTGGCAGACCGGGAGCTGGCAGCGTTCGGTGGAAAATTTCCATCGAGCGGCTGAGCTGGTGCGGAATGGCAGAATAGGAAAGGTTATCCGCATTGAAGTAGGTCTGCCTGAAGGTCATTATGATTTTGCCGGGACCTTTGGTCAGGACAAGATCGAGCCACCGCCGCCCGAGCTTGATTATGAGATGTGGCTGGGCCCGGCTCCGTATTGGCCATACTGCAAGTCGCGAGTGCACATGAACTGGCGCTGGAACATGGATTTTGGCGGCGGCCAGCTTCTCGACTGGGTTGGCCACCATGTGGACATCGCTCATTGGGGCATGGGCTGGGACCGTACCGGACCGGTGGAGGTTGAAGCCCGAGGCGAATTTCCAAAAGGCGGCGTTTACAACAGCCCGGTTCGCTACTGGGTTGAAGCCAAATACGCCGACGGCACGCCGATGATTGTGGCTGGCGGTTATCCTCAAATCTGGAGCGGGACCAAATGGATTGGTGAGAAAGGCTGGATATGGGTTGACCGCGGCCAGTTTGAGACCGAGCCCGCTTCGCTCAAGAACGAAGTCATCGGCCCAGATGAAATCAGGCTTTATAAAAGCCGCGACCATTACCAGAATTTCCTCGATTGCGTGCGGAGCAGAAAAGAGACCATTACCCCGGCCGAAGTGGCTCATCGGTCAGCCAGCGTCGGGCATTTAGCCATGATTTCGATGACAGTTGGCAGAAAAATAAAATGGGACCCAGTCAATGAAAAAATCATCGGCGACCCGGAAGCGGAAAGGCTCCTCAGCCGTTCTTACCGCAGGCCATGGGTTCTGCCGGAATGAAGGGAGAGATGACCATGGGAAGCAGGAATAAAAATGAATCAGTGGTGGTAGGAACAAGAGGGCTTGCATTAAGGAAGTCCGTCAAGCAGGCGGATAAAAGAATGGGGAGTAACAATCTGGATTTTAAAGATGTGGCTTATCATGAGATAATCCGAGCAGGTTTTAAAAATCAAAAAGATAAGAAGAGGTTAAGAAGCCTTAATGAACAAGACAAAGATGCGCCTGGAGATTTAAAGTCGATAACAAGGCCTCAAAATACAGGGAAGGGATTTTATGATTGGTCTTCTTTTAAAAGTTCGTTTTTGAAAATTCAGAAAATCCCTATTTCTGTTTTTGTTTTCTTGGTTTCTTTTCTTCTTGTATTCCCCGTTTCAGCTATTTCTGGTTCTTCATATTCGATTCACCCGCTTTCGTTCGGACAGCAGTTAGTAAGCGCGCAGGATAGCCTTGATGAGTTGGACCAGGTTTTAAAAACCCTGAAAAAATTCGACCATAGTCAGGGAGAGGGGCCGGCGTTGGCGCTGGAAAGGCTGATATTTGGCTTGAAGGATGACCCAAAACTGCGGTTAGCGGCTGAGAAGAGGATGCTGCAATTCTTTGCCGGCCCGGTAACCAGGGAGGCCTGCATAGCAGTCAGCAAACCCCTGAGCTGGATAGCTGGTTCTGAATCAGTTAAAACTCTGTCTCCATTTCTTTTAAGCCCCGAAAAATCTGACCCGGCTCGTTATGTACTTGAAAGAATAACCGGCGATGAGGCTGATAAAGTGTTGATCGAAGCGCTCGATCGGGTACCGGCTGAAATAAAGCCTGGAATCAGCAGCAGCTTAGGGCACAGAAGGGTGAGCGCTGCTGTCCCTCAGTTAGAAAAGCTTCTTAAACAAAACTCATCTACAGTTATCATCACCACGGCGCTTGAAGCTCTGGGCAATATTGGCGGCAGTTCAGCCGGCAAAGTGCTTATGAATTATCTTAAATCCAACGATGAAAAAACCCGTCTTCTGGCCACAGATTCTCTGTTAAGAATAGCCAACGCAGAGGTTAAAAACCAACAATATGAGAGAGCTACGGTCATAGCCAATTCTTTACTCAAGGCTGCTCTCACTCCGGCTGAAAAGCTGGCCGCCTGGAAGGTAAAAATTCTGGCCGCGGGCGACAACGGAGAGCGCGAAATTCAAGCTGCTCTAAAAAGCAAAGATGAGCTGGCGGTGCAAGCCGCGGTGGGGCTAATCCCGCATTTTGTGTCCCAGGATAAAATTGATTTTTATACGGGGCTTTTGGCCAGCCTTCCGGATAATCTTCAAGTTCAAGTCGCAGCTATTCTGGCAAATTATCCTGTCCCTTCCGCTCGCCAATACTTGCTAAACCTGGCCAGCAAATCAGCTTCGTCTGCAGTCAGGACAGAAGCCATCATCAGCTTAGGAAAGATTGGCGATAGTTCAACGGTGGAGTTTCTGGCGGGGAAAGCCGCCACCGCCCGCGGAAATGAAAAAGCAGCGGCTAAAGAAAGCCTGGTAGCTTTGCGCGGCAGAGAAGTTGATAAGAAAATACTGGAGATTCTTTCTACTTCATCCGACCAGGCGCTGCGGAACGAATTGCTGCTGGCCGCCTGCGAAAGGAACATCAGGGAAAGCCGGGAATATTTCCTCAAAGAAGCAGCCAATCCTTCAGCCGATGTGGCTTTGATTTCCCGCGGCTTGAGAGTCTTTGGCGATATCAGCCAGGCTGAAGAGCTTTTGAACATAACCTACAAAAGTGATGACGAGGCTTTTCGGGAGGAAATGGCTGGTATCATAGCTGCCTGGGCCAAACAAAGTGCCCGACCGGATGCTCGCTCGAGCTATTTCCGAAACTTGCTCGGTGCGGAAAAGCAACCTGAAAGACAGGCTTTGCTCATTTCTATAATCGGAAAAATCGGCGAAAGAAACTCGCTGCCGTTGCTGCGGGGTTATTTGAAGAGCCAGGAGCCAAAAATAAGGGAAGCCGCTGCCCGAGCGCTAACCGGCTGGCCCGAGGTTGAAGCCCGTGATGACCTGATGCTCATAGCCCGCAGCTCAGCTGACCTGAAAGAAAAGGTCCTGGCCATCAGGGGGCTGGTCCGCTTGACCGCTTCTGAAAGATACCGGTGCCCGGAAGCAGTAGTTGAATCCCTGAAAGAAATATATGCCCTATGCCCGAGAGCAGAAGAGAAAAAATTAGTCCTGGCAGCTTTCCCGGATTTTCCCTGTGAGCCAGGTCTGGCTTTCTGCCAGTCGTTAGCCAATGACCCAGAAGTCGGCCCTGAAGCCCGCACCGCGGCTGAAAAAATCACCCAGCGCCTCCGAAGGTAGTAACTAACGGAAGATAGTCCTACTTTCATAGCAGATAATTTTTGATTTATAATAAATTAAGTAAAGTCAAAGGAACCAATGGAAAGAGCATTGGCTGTCATCGAGGAGATGACGCACTTGGGCATCATCAAATCTTATGCCATCGGGGGAGGAATTGCCGCGACTTATTACATTGAGCCCGTTCTGACTTATGACCTCGATATTTTCTTCATCCCGATAAAAGAAGGTTTTGATGTTCTGGGCCCAATCTAGGAATTTGCCAGAGAAAGAGGCTACAAGTTTGAAGCCGAGGCAATTTTAATTGAAGATTTTCCTGTCCGGTTCATCCCGGTTTATAATGACCTGGTGCGGGAGGCTGTAGAAAATGCCGCCCAGGTTGATTATGGGCAGATTAAGGTTCGAATCGTCAGGGCGGAATACCTGATCGCCATTGCCTTGCAGACCGGACGTCCTAAAGATAGGGAAAGAGCGCTCCGGCTTCTGGAAAGTGAAGCTACTAACCGAGTGATGCTTAATAGAATACTTGAAAAATATGGATTAATGAACAAGCTTAAAAAGGTTGAAGAAAGCTATGGTGATGGATAAATATATTGAATCTATTTTTGAGAAAAAACGCCAGCGCCGCCGACAGCTGGCTAAGCTGCCATTTGAGAGAAAAATAGAAATAATCGTCAAAATGCAGAGAGCTGTGGCTGAAATAAAGAAGGAATCAAAATATAAACCCTGGCCTTTGTAAGGAGCAGTTCTCAGCCTCGGCAGGCTTTCACTGAGCCTTAGCGAGCAGCGAGAGTCTTACCCTTCGAATGACCGAGTGATTTCAGCAGCCAAGTTATTTCATTCCGTAATATCTTTCGCTCGATTCCAGCTCTATGTATTGTCCGTCATCACCTTACAAAGTTAAATGGTTGGGGTCTTTAAAAGACATCAGGTCAAAGGGATGTCCTTCATAAAACGCTTGGTTTTCTCCCTGGTGAGTTCTTAGGAATTCTTTTACTGAATGGAACAGTGTAAACAACCCGTTCAAGGTGGTGAAAATAAATTCGCCGGCGGGTTTTGAAGCTCTGGTTACTTTTTAGTATTATTTTTAGAAATTACTGTCAGAAAAAAAATTTTTTTCAATTTTCAACTTTATCACGCTCGTTTAACAGAACGATGAAATAAATATTTCCTTTTTTGCTTACCAGCTTACCGTCAGGTTTTTTATTTTTTTCTGGACCAGAAACTAAACCTAAATACATCTGTTCTTTAACGTTCCAGAGGCATTCAGATTTTCCGATGGTTTTTGAGTCTGAGGCTGATTTAATTTTAAGTTTTAGCTCAACTATAATTTGGCCGGGTTCGGCTGCATTTTTGCCTTCTATCCAGAGGGTTAAATTTTTTTCCCCGGACAAATCATCTTCCCTAAGGACAGTTTCATTCTTGCTTATATTAAGCTGAATATCTTTTTCCTCGAGTAGACAAATAACCTTTACCTCTTTACCCAAATTATTTTCAGGTATTTTGCTACGCAAAAAGTCAGCAATTTGCTCGGCGTCTCTTCTAATCACCCGGGAGGTAAAAAGCATTCCTTCCTCAGGAAATCGAAAGGATAAATCTGCTCCTTTTATTAAAACAAAAGGATGACCATCTTTTTCGAATTCTTCCCTTATGTGCTGAATACCTGGGATTTTAAATACCCAAAGATGGATCGTCAGGATATTAACCGGTGCAGGTGATGAAAATGAATATATTCCTAAGGACAAGAGTACCAACAAAAAGGTAGCAAATTTGTTTATTTGATAAGAACTTAGCTTGGCTCGACGAGGCATCGATTTTATTTAGCTCTTCGAGGGCTATTATTTAGAAAAAATATTATAGGCTGCCCAATTTGAGCTTAGGTATAAATACAATGCCTATACTGGCATTCTCCGCTACTTCCACCACATTCCCAGCTGGTAAGATGCCAGACGGTTGAGCCCTGTACATATTCAGGGCAGCAGCCACAACCTGGCTCAAGAACGCAAGGACAATTATCTCCAGGCACATTTCCTCGGGTGGGAAGAAATAACAACAAAAAAAGGCCTATCGAAATGATCGCTAGAGTCACTTTGATTTTTTTCATAGCACCCTCCTTCTTGTGACCCAGATCTTTTCCTCGTCACTTACTAAAAAAAATTGACCATTCCAGAAATATAAAGCTTTTATTTTTTCTCCTCCGGGTAAACTTATGTCTCCGAAAAGGCATTTCTGCTCAGGGTCAAAAGTCCAAATTATCTGAACTTTATTATTTTTCTCAGCCCTGAGCTGGACCACATATAAATTGCCTCTTTCATCGACACAAAAATCAGTGTACAGAAGAAAGCTAAGGATATCGGTTTGAAGGCTGCTGAGTCTGGCTTCTTTTTCTAAATTTGCCCTAAGCTCTCTGGCTATTTTTTGAAGAGAGTCGTCCCGAATTCGAAACCTCCGGCCCAATATCCCATCAGGATAAATTTCAATGAACTCACCATCCAGGCGATTAAAATGCAGCATGGTCTTCCCTTGGTTATAAAAGCCAATGGCTGATTCATTTCCGATGTTTTTTCTGTAAACCAGTATGGGATCTTCTCTTTTCAGCAGGGTGGTTTTATAGTTGCCCGGGGCATCATATACATCCATTAAATGAGCACTCAGGCTATAGGCTATGATGTAGTTTGAATCGGGAGCGATAAGGATAGCTGAAGGATAAGAATAAGATATTTCCTCTGGAACCTTCAAATTCACCCGGTCGAGGAATTCGCCGCTTAGAGTAAATATATCCAATCTTTTGGGAAAACGTTCCAGGACGACAATCTCATCTGAGCCAACGGCGAAATCTACCGGGTCCTCCAGCTCTCCTGGTCCTTGGCCGGGTGAGCCTATGGAATAAAGGTAGAAAAAAGATTCAGAAAAAACAAAAATCTTCTTCTGCCGCTAGTCAAAAACAAAAATTCTTTCCCGAGAAAAATCAAGTTTGGTTACTTGCGAAATTACAAATTGTTCGGATTCAGTTTCTGTGAGGGAAAAATCCTGGAAAATATTTAGTTCTTTGCTTCTGCTAATGGGCGTTTTGTTCAGAATGAGCAAAATTATCGTTGTCAAAATAGCTAAAACGAGTATGAATATGGTTCGTCCACGTAAGCTCATCTCGCCCTAAT
>JANLGB010000053.1:10986-12219 GCA_024653405.1 Candidatus Saccharicenans sp. | reverse complement strand
GATGAGATAAAAACGGCCCGCCTTTCTTCAGCCAGGATTCCTGGTTCCAGTCTAACACCAAATACTGTCATTCTCTTCAGCACGAGCGAAGGGCGCTTTGGCAAGCTCCTCGTTAAATCCGGCGACTACAACTTGACGTTGGCCTGGGTCACCTTCAAGGCCGACGGCACAATCTATTCGCGAGGAGACAACCTAACTATCCGAGGTATATTTACCTGCGACCTGGATTCCGGCCAAGAAACTCGGACTTCGGCTGATTTCTGGTGGCAAATTTCATCTCAGACAGAAAAGTACCTAACGCCTCAGAATGGAGCTGCTTTTGCCATATATACGCCGCCGGCCACAACTGCCAAAGAAGCTATCTCTGGCCAAATTCCCAGCACCCAGAGAATAGATACTTCAAGCACCAGGACTGAGTCTGCTAAGCAAACTCAAATTAAGGATAAGCTATCACAGATTCTTAAGAAGGCAGAAAAGCCCAGCCCCGGACAGTTCACCCCTGGCTCTGGAGAACCACCGGCTTCTTTTCAGAAGGTCAGGTATAGATTTAAGAGCAACGTGCAAGTTATAAAGGCTAATTTTCAAGAGACTTTGAAAGTTTATGAGGAAATCACTCAGCGCCGTAGTGTCTCGGCTGTTCCATCCATTAAACTTATGCAGGGCGCTCTAGTGGAGTCACAGTTGCTTGAGAAAAGCTTAACTCGAACTTCTGAAGCTGGTTCCATAATCTATGATGAATCTACTAAACTGGCAGGCAAAATAGTGAGTAAATCAATTATCCAGAGCAGAGAATATTATATTCTAACCCGCCCCCAGATCCATGAAGTTTTAGAGGAATTTGAAATTCCAGAGCAGACGGTTACCCTGACCAGCGGCAACATCACCCCTTTAACCCCGAGCAATGTTAGATTTATATATTCCAAATCTACAACTTCCGGCCCTGCTATTAGCCCTTATAGTGGATACAACTGGCATATCCGGAATCCTTGGCTGAAGATGGAGTTTGAAGGTGTGCCCCTTGTGGCCTATGGTGCCGCGGGAGCCAGAATCAACGTTACGCTGACGGGGCACATTGGTCTTACTCCGATTGGCGTAAGGGCCAAGTGGAGCGCATTCAGCGGTTATGAACTAAGTTTGGGCGCTGGAGAAGAGATCAACCTCAAAGTTAAAGTGGCCATGAATATCAAGCAGGATCTGATGATTCCATTATTTGCTATTGATATCCCAGCAGGG
>JANLGB010000053.1:0-10976 GCA_024653405.1 Candidatus Saccharicenans sp. | reverse complement strand
CTTCTTGTCGGAGTGGATGGCCAGTTCACCCTGGTGACTGAGGCGACCGAATGGTTGGAAGCAACCGCCGGCGTCAGGGGCGGCACATTCCTCTGGATACCGACTGGCTTCAAAACTTTTTATAGCCTAAATAAAGGATTTGAGGCCGATGCCCATTTCCTGGGGCAGTTGAAGGGCTATGTGAAAGCTGGGCCGCTACTTGACCTGGACATTCTTGGCTGGTCTCTGGTAGGAGCTGGCTTTACGGTTGGTTTAGGTCTTGATTCCCAGACCTTCGGTTCCCTTAGCGAGGCCATGCTGGACGTGCAAATCTATGGATCGATTGAGTTGTATGTTTCGCTTTTCAAACACCGTCTGAATATTATCAACAACAAATACAATCTCTATCATTTTCAAAAACCTGACTCCCAGGGGTATGACGTAAGATATTATGAGGTTTGTGCCTGGCGCGGCTCAATATGGGGGAATATAAAAAAGGAACAAAATGGAGAAATGGTGGCAGTCCAGGAACCCTTGGTGCTTGAAGTCAAGAGAAATGATCAGGTAATTGGGAGACTGCAAGCCCCACCAGATTCCAGTGGTGATTTTCAGGTTAGCGTCAATTTTCCTCTTTACCAAGGCGACAGGGTCAGGGTAATAAAGGTTGGGGTAAAAGATATCAACTCGGCATCAGTTAATCCAACTATTCCTTTCAGTGACATCAGGCTAGACTATGCTGATTTCTTCAACGATAGGGCTATTGGTCAGGTATCGGCAGCTAAGGTTAAAAACTGGAAGACCGGTCAATGGGAATATGTTAACTACACTGGAAATATTAGATTCAATAACGGGGCTATGACCAGCTGTGATAATGAGGGCAATTTTACTTTAAACTATGACTTCAAGCCTGGGCAGAATGTTGCGGCCAGCATTGAATACAATGGATTCAGTGTAACTTCTCCTGGGATAACGACGGATACGGCTCTGCTTGGTTGGCGGGTGTTGGAGAGTAGCGAATTATCAGAATATACTGATAGCTCAGGTCGGGCGGTTGAAAAACGGTTGGAGAAGGAACATTTTTATGTTACCAATCTAAGGGGAGACAAACAATTCCTTGAACCGGCAACTTATTACGCCAGTTACTTTTTTAGCCCGCCGCTGTCTCGCGTTTTTGAGTATTTTTCAGGAAGGCCGATTATCCAGCCGGTTCTTTTAGGCGAACGACTTAATAATTTTCGGTTTGCTCCGAAAGGAATTGGGGCCTCAGAGATACAGGCAGACTTTATCGAAGAATGGGGCTGGAAGCCGGGCAGCGGTGGAGAGGTTGGCCTGGAGAAGGCAGCCAGGATAAATAATCAGCTATCCCAGGTTACCACTACCTCCGCGGCCGGGCTCAGGGTATCATCCCAGCCCTGCTTCAGGTATGATGCGGACAAAACTCGCGCCCAAGGAGATCCAGTGAATGAGGGAATCAGGAGCCTACTAAGAAAAGGATACTTGGTCGGCGTTTACGAGGGTGCTGAGATTGAGATAAGAGACCAGGAACAAACTCGAGGCCATGAACAGCCCCGCACGGGAGTGAATCCGGGAGAACAAGAACTTCTTGACCGGATAAATAGCCGAATTAATCCAGCGCGCCTTTCTAAAATTGACCCGGTCTCCAGCCGGATTACGGTTCCGCTTAATCAAATCCGGATTCAGCGTGAGGTCCGCCGATGACTTGGAAGTCGCGCCTCTTGAAACTGTATTTTGCCAAAAATCTGGGAGAATTTTGTTTATTGCTTTACTAGTTCGACTCTTCGATTTTTAGCTCGGCCTTCTTCGGTCTCATTTGAAGTAACTGGCGCCAAGCAGGCCAGGCCGAAAGCTTTCAGCCGGTCGGGAGAAATGCCGTACTTGGTGGTAAGCTCCCTGACCACGGCTTCGGCCCTAGCCATTGATAATTTCATGTTGTAATCCAAGCTACCCACGTTGTCGGTATGGCCAACCACATAGAGTTTTAAGTCCTTATTTTCCCGGAGAAGCCGGGCTATTTCCCTAAGGGCGGGTTCTGATTCGGGTTTTATGTCAGCTTTGTCAAAATCAAAATAGATACCGTAAACTGAAGCATGGCCCGCAGTCTGAAGGTCATTCATCAAACTTTCAGCCTTAACTGTTACTTCTTGAGTCATTAACTTTTCTTCAACGATCCGAAGCAGATAAGAGGCCCCCTTGCCGCCGCCAGACCAGGAATCAACATAAATCCAGTATCTTTGGCCGCCTTTTTCAAGCCTCAACCAGATTTCATAGTTTCCCTCTTGATATAGTTTTAGGCCCCCGGCGTTTTTAACGGCGGTTTCATAGTTTCTGAGCACCTGCAAAGCGCTCGGTGGGGTGAAACCGCTCTTCCTTCAACTGTAATTTTTTCTCCCTTTTCATTTTTGAAATCAACAGCATCGAAATCACTTGCCTTACACCATTGAATGTAAAAATTGTTCATCCTGGTAATTAAGGGATGGTCTCTGCAGCCTTCATGGTCTTCCTGAGCTAAACCTGAGCCAAAGAGAACAAATAAGAAAAAGAAAGGAACCAGGGAAAACATTTGGAAATGCTTTTTGCTCATCGCCCCTCCTTTCCTTAAGGCAAATAAAATTATTAAACTATTTAAGCCAGGCGGAAGGGACTATAAAGGGTGCTCTTCACCTCACGTCCCATTTTTTATCAACTGTGCATAAATAAATATATCAATCCCTGATTTTCGTTTCAAGCCTATAAAAGAGGGGACACCTGTCAGGTGTCTCCTCTTAGGACTCCTCAGCCAAAAGTGTGATTTCAGAAGCTAAAATTATATCTAAACCTTCTCTCCTGTTCTATTAAAATTGCCTATCTTTAAGGGAAAATTGAATTTTTAATTAATCCCGGTCGTCTTGCTGGGCCATGTCAAGATTTGTTCGCAATTTGGCCATCGTAATTTCTCCACTTTAAGCCTTAGTTAGCTGACTGGACCAGCGAACTTTCTAACACCTGGCTAAACCTCTCCGGCTTGATATAGGCGTACTCGTTAGCCCAGTCTTGCGTGTATTCCATAAGGTACGAGGCAATGAGTCTAAGGTATGAGCCCACCGAAGGAAACACTCCCACCACGCGACTCCTTCGCCTTATCTCCCGATTCACCCTCTCCAGCACGTTGGTGGAAGAGATGCGCCGTTTGTCCACCTCCGGGGAGTTATAGAACTGAAGCGAGTCCTCCAGCCCTTCTTCCAGACAGCTCATGGCCTCCGGATATTTGCTCTCATATTCCTCGATGAGAAGCCTGGCCAACTTCTCTGCGCTTTTTCTGTCCGGCTGCTGCCAGATCTGCTTTATCTTCTCTGCCAGCTTAGCTTTATCCTTATGTGGTACCCGGACTAGAATGTTCCTCATAATGTGCACCTTGCACCTCTGCCAGACGGCACCCAAGAGCTCCTTCTTCACTGCTGCCTGAATGCCCCGGTGAGCATCTGAGATGACCATCCCCACCCAAGTCACACCCCTCCTCCTAAGCCCCTTCATAAACTCCCTCCAGGTATCCTCACTCTCTTCCCACATCGGCTCGACCGCCAGTATCTCCCTCTGGCCCTCATTATCCACCCCATAGACTACCATCACCGTCACCGACTCCACCTTCCCCTCCACCCGCATCAGCTCCTCCGCTAGCCACTCCAGCATCGCCTTCAGTGGATCCTCCTCCACCAAAAATCCCGTTAGCAATTTCTCCAGCATTCCCTTATAATCTCTTTGAGCCATCGTAAGTAAAAACCTCCTTCCTTAAGGTTAGATTCTTGAATACGATGGCTCACTCTCCTAAATCAAATTGCGAACTATTTTGTACACTAATGCCAAGGTCTCATGGTTTAAGCTATATGAAATATAATTGATTTTTTACGGCTAACTAAATTAATATAAAAATTAGGATGAAAATATACGTCGGCATCACAGACAACGAATGGTATCGGTTTTTGGCGAGCCGAATTAATCAGCCGGAGGATGAAGTCAATTTCTGGCTGCCTTCGCCTGAGCCAATAAGGATATTGCAAAAAGGCGACCTTTTTCTTTTCAAGCTCCATAGGTCTGCAGCACCAGGGAGAAGGGACGTAATCGCTGGCGGAGGGATTTTTGTCTCATATTCAGAGCTGCCAATAAGCCTGGCCTGGGACACGTTTGGCGAAAGGAATGGGTGTGCATCCCTTCAGGAAATGCGCCAGAAAATTGCCCAATATAGGAGGAAACCAGATAATCCGAAAGAAGATTTCCATATCGGGTGCGTGGTTCTAAGCGAAGTTTTCTTTTTCCCCGACGAATATTGGTTCGAAATCCCGGGGTGGCATCAGTCAATTGTCCGAGGGAAAACCTATAATATGAATTCAGAGGAATGGCGATACCTCATGAATAATTTGCAAATCGCCTGGAGAGCCCAAAAATATGACTATCTGAGCTCAGAAACGGCTCGCGTTGTAGAAGAAAGGGCAAGATATGGGAAAGAGACGGTAATCCGGCCCAGGTTGGGTCAGGCTGCCTTCAGGATAATTGTCACAGATAGCTATAAGCGGGCCTGCGCCATAACTACCGAACATTCGCTTCCGGCCCTGGAAGCTGCGCATATAAAGCCGTTCAGCCTGAGCGGACCACATGAGGTTTATAACGGAGTTCTGCTCAGGAGCGATTTTCATAGGTTGATGGACACCGGCTACATCACAATAACTCCAGAATATAGAGTTGAGGTGAGCAAAAAGTTAAAGGAAGATTTTGAAAATGGGAAGAGCTATTATCCATATCACGGAAAAAGCTTGAGTGTGCTCCCTGACCGACCTGAGGACCGCCCAGCAAAAGAGCTGCTAATCTGGCATAATGAGAATGTATTTAAGGGGTAAAGAAAGCGCTATTTATCAAATATTGCTGATATCAAATTATAGCTCTTATTTTTTCTAATACGCGCTTAAAATGTTCAATATCATTAAAATCTCTTGGCGTAGATGCCCTAATTTCTAAAATTTTTATCCTATTATCAATTTCTGAAAGGGTAATTTTCTCAAGCCCCATAGCCTCAAGTAAGATTTCTGGAGTTCTTTTTATCTTCCTTAAAGCAATAGTCCTTCCCACCTCGCGCATAAAGGCCCTGTTGTCCTCGTCGGAGAGAAAATAATAGTTATGGAAAAGCGCATAAACTAAAGAAGCAGCTTCCCCTGAATCTAAAACTGAAGATAACCTTCAAAACTGTTCCAATTCATCTATTTCAACGAGTGATTCCACTATTATCAGATTATTCTGTATGGCGCTCTGCAATGCTATTTTTTGCGTCGGCCAGATAATCTCGTCATAAACTTCCTTAACTAAATGAAACCTGTAGCCTGGTAACCTACATATAATATCAAGCCAGTCGAGCTTGATTAATTCAATGAGTGCATTCGTATCAACTATTAAATGTATCTCCCCTTTTACCAAGGTGGACCTCAATTATTTAACAGGCCCAGTGGTCAGGTGCGGCGGGCTTCGGGAATTTCAAAAATATCATTTTCAGGCAGGCCGGCCAATTTTAGTAGCTCAACCAATTTATTCCGGCTGATTAGACCTTGACGGAACGCTTCTATCGCCAGGTTCAAAAGGCGTTCATCGGCGTTCTGATAAATTATTTTATTTTGGCCCCGGTCCTGGGAAAAGCCCCACTGTCGGCCTAAATATTTTTTCAATACTTTGCCAACTTCGCTCTTGTCTTTCTCTAATAAATCTTTTTGCTCATGTTCGCTAATAAAACCGAGGTTTTGAAGCCGCCAGGCGGCGGATTCAACGCTCACCCCAAAATGATTAGCCATCTGCAAGATATCCAGATAATTTATTTTGAGGGCTTGCTCGGGGCGCCTGGCCTCATAGGGAACAATCTCATCTTTTACCATGAGTTGGGTCCGGGCTCTTGAGGCAATCCCCTTTTCCCGAGAAAATAAAAAGGATTTTACAGCTTCTTCTGGCATAAGAAAATTAGCGGCAAAGACACTGGCCCTAACTTCTCTTAAATCTTTGCCTTTGTCGGAACGAGAAATAATCGCCGGAAGGTCGCTTAAATCGCAGAGCACATGACAGTATTCATGGACAATAGAATACCGCTGCCGAACTAAAGGCTCATTGGCATTAATGCCGCAGACGATAGCCTGACCAGAGCGAAAGGAAAAACTGGAAATCCCTACTGGCAATTCCAGTCCGAGGATTAAAATACCCTGGTTGTCAAGTATGGCAGCAGGGTCAAATATAGGAGCTATTCCCAGATTCAAACGCCGCCGCTCCTGGATGGCGACTTCCTGCCCGTGCTGGATAGCCTCCCACGCATTATCAATTTTTTTAGAGTAGACGGCAGAAGGCCCGGAACTCAGCCGCGAAAAACCCATTTTATGCTCAAGGTCAAGGATAGAGTTTATTATTTCGAGCCCGCGACTGATAGCCTTCTGGATTTTTGGCTCCTGACGGAGTTCGGGGACAGCCCGCCAGAGATAAGAAATCCCATCAGGCTCAGAATCTTCTTCAAAAAAACTCTGGAGCGAGCGACCGTAGAGCCGGGCCAGGGCTGCCAGCTCAAGGCTCGAAACCTTTCTTCTGCCAGCCTCAATTTGAGCTATTATTGGACGCTCAAGATTTAAGGCCGCAGCGACCTGGGCCTGAGTAAAACCAGCTCTTTCCCTTGCCTCACGCAACCTTCTAGCAAGTTCTTCTTGAGTTATTGTCATTTTTGAACTCATTAAATAAAGGACGCAAAACGGGGCGAAAAATTATCAGGGCATGATGCTTGGCGCTGCTTTTTGCCTCCCAAATTAATTTTATTATTATTACATATTTTGTCAAGTTCTGGATATATTTGTAAGCTTTTAAAAGCTTAGATTTCTCGGAATTTTTTAGTTAGAAAAATATAAAGCTGGGTTTTTTCATTATAATTGCTTTTTCAGGAATTTATACACTTTTTAGGCTTATTATCCAGGGTGGAATCTTAAACTAAGGCGGGAGCGCCTAAAGGTAAACGAGGTAAACATAGTAAGGCGTTTACCATGGCCATTTTGAGAGCTAACCTTGACGTAGCTGTTAAGCGCCTGGCAAAAATAATAAAATGTATTGTGTTGCTCTTTTTGATAAAATAGAGCACTGTTTCAAATGAAAATAAAACAGGAGAGGTGAGGAAATGAGGAAAATGGTTGCGTTATTATTGCTTGGGTTTGTAGTTCTGTATATTGCCGGGTGTAAGAAAGGCCCGGAAAAGGCAAAAGAAACAATGTCAGGAAATAAAACCTTGCAAGCAGAAGCCAAAGCTGAAGCCAAGCAGGGGTTCAAGTGGCAGGTGGACCAGTTCGCTGACATCAGGATTCTCCGCTACCAGGTGCCCGGTTTTGAGGAATTATCACCCCGCCAGAAAGAGCTCATCTACTACCTGAGCGAAGCTGCCCTCTGGGGACGCGACATCATCTTCGACCAGAATTACAAGCACAACCTTAAAATCCGCAAAACTCTCGACGCGATAGTTGAAGGCTACCAGGGCGACCGCACGACCCCTGAGTGGGAAAAGTTCATGGTCTACACCAAGAGGGTGTGGTTCTCTAACGGCATCCACCATCATTATTCCACCGACAAAATCATGCCTGAATTCAGCCCCGAATATTTTGAGTCACTCATCAAGGGTTGCGCAGGCGTCAAGTTCCCGCTCGAGCCGGGCCAGTCGCTCGAACAGTTCATCGCTTTCCTCAAACCCATCATTTTCGCCCCGAAGGTTGACACCAAGAAAGTCTGCCAGGACCCGTCGTTCGACCTGGTGGCTAACTCGGCGGTCAACTTTTACGAGGGCGTAACCCAAAAAGAAGTTGAAGAATATTACGCCCGCCTCATCGACAAAAACGACCCCACTCCCATCTCCTACGGCCTTAATTCCCGCGTGGTGAAAAAAGACGGCCAGGTGATGGAAGAGGTTTGCCGCATCGACGGCAAGTACGGCCCAGCCATTGAACAAATCGTCTACTGGCTGGAAAAGGCGGCCACCGTAGCTGAAAATGACCTGCAGCGCCAGGTCATTGAGAAGCTGGTCGAGTATTACCGGACCGGCGACCTCAAGAAGTTTGATGAATACAACATCCTGTGGGTAAAGGACACCGAATCGGTCGTTGATTTCGTCAACGGGTTCATTGAAGTCTACAACGACCCGCTGGGCATGAAAGCCTCCTGGGAGGCGCTGGTCAACTTCAAGAACCCAGAAGCCACCAAGCGGGTGGCTGTCATCTCGGCCAATGCCCAGTGGTTTGAAGACCACTCCCCCATCGACCCGCGGTTTAAACGCGAAAAAGCCACCGGCGTGAGCGCGAAAGTTATCACGGCGGCCATGCTCGGCGGCGATTGCTATCCGTCAACGCCCATCGGCATCAACCTGCCCAACGCCAACTGGATCCGCCGGATGTACGGTTCTAAATCAGTCACGCTGGAAAACATCACTTATGCCTATGACCAGTCGTCGCTCGATTCACCGTTCGGCCCGGAATTTACCTACAACGAGGAAATACTGGAGCGCATCAAAAAATACGGCTCACTCGCTGGCAATGTGCACACCGACCTGCATGAATGCTTAGGGCATGGGTCGGGGAAGCTGCTTCCCGGAGTGAAGAGCGAAGACCTCAAGAATTACCATTCGCCGATTGAAGAGGCGCGTGCTGACCTGTTCGCGCTCTATTTTATCATGGACCCAAAGATGGTGGAACTGGGCGTGCTGCCGAACGAAGAAGCAGCCAAGGCCGAGTACGACGTGCAAATCCGAAACGGCCTTATGACCCAGCTGGTGCGAATTGAACCAGGCAAGAACATCGAACAGGCCCACATGAGGGCGCGGGCGCTGGTCTCGCATTGGGTCTATGAAAAGGGCAAACCGGACAACGTGATTTCTAAGGTGACCAAGGACGGCAAAACCTACTTCGTGATACACGACTACCAGAAATTGCGCCAGCTTTACGGCGAACTGCTCCGGGAAATTCAGCGCATCACCAGCGAGGGTGATTATGAGTCGGCCAAAGCGCTGGTTGAAACCTACGGCGTTAAAGTTGACCAGGAGTTGCACAAGGAAGTGCTGGAGCGCTACCGCAAGCTCAACCTGGCCCCTTATGCCGGCTTCATCAACCCCGAGCTCGAGCCGGTCCTGGAGAACGGAAAAATCGTGGACGTGAAGATTTCGTACCCGGAAGATTACGTCAAGCAGATGCTCAAATACGGAAAGGAATATTCAATCCTGTAAGACAAGAGGGGACACCTGCAGGTGTCCCCGACTTTTCCGTCTGTCCACCCTTATTTTCTGCACTGATTCCTCACCTGAGCACCGCTGTCTGGAATCTGCCTTTAACTCTGGTGCTGGTGGCGGTCGGGGCAGTATCTGCTTTCTTAGGAGCCCGGTTTACCAGCATCTTCGTGCCGGGCAAGCGCCTTAAACAACTTTTCGCTATTCTAATTCTGATAGTTACTGCTTATAAAATTTATACTCTGCTTACATAATCGGCCTACTCTGCGGGGAGTGCCAAGTGGTCGGGGTGGGGGGGGTGACAAGGGGTCGGACCATAAGAATTAATTTATTTTCAATAAGTTAACCTTAAAATCAGCCTCGCCAACTGGGCTTATAGGCGATTTTTGGGGTATCAAAATATGGTCTTAAGCAATATTATGGCTGGCTCAATCTTTTATTGAAATGTGTATACGACTATATGTATCTTGTTCAATGAATTACAGCCTGAGAACTACGGCCGGAGTAATTTCTGCCGGTCGGGGAAAACGATAAGCCTCTAATTTTTCTTAATTAGCCATTAAGAAAACCAAGGATTGAATATTGCGTCCTCCCGTTTCAAAAGTATTTTCCATATTTCTTAAGGAACTCTTCGTGGATTTGCCTGGCCCGGGTTGCGATCTGTTCGAACCGCGGGTCGTCTCTAAGGTTCTTAAAGTTAGGGTCATTAACCAGTTGTATATATGGATAGAGAACGCCTTCCGACACTTCCTTTTGCAGGGCCTGCTCGGCCTCATCCTTCATCCCGAGCAGAGAATAGACAACGGGACTTTTAGAAAGAGCCAGCGCTTTATCTTTTTCTCCCCTGGCCGCGTAGAGCTGGGCTTTATATTCGGTCAAATCCCAGAAGCTGGGTTCAACATGTTCTAGGTCTGCCAGCAGGTTCTCGGCTTCATCGTATCTTCCCACCTGAATCATGTGTTTCGCCAAATGACCGAGACAGAAGGGGTTTTGCGGGTTCAAGTTTAATGCTTCTTTTAACAAGTTTAATGCTTCTTTTAAATAGAGTTCAGACTTCTCGAATTCCCCCAAACCCCGGTAGCAAGTGGCCAGAATGGTCCTGGAAAAAATATAAAACGGAGCGAGTTCGATGCTTTTTAAAAGAAAGGGAATAGCCGTTTCATACAGCCCAATTTCAGACAGGGAATATCCTATTCCCATGCAAACCATATGGCTGTTGGGATCTCCCTCCAAGGCCAGGCGATACTTTTCAAAGGCTTGGTCATATTCTCCACTGAGGAAGTAATTGAAACCTTTGACCAAGTTTGAGCCGGCATACTCTGGATCAATCTGGTAAGCTTTTTCGCCATACAGGACTACCTGCTTCAGGTCTTCCTGGCGGACAGTCAGAGAATATTTATGCCAGTAGGCCCAGGCCAGGCCCAGGTAAATCTGGGCATAGTCCGGGTCAATTTCCCTGGCCGCCTCAAACATTTCAATAGCCTTAATAAAATCTTCCTCTTGATACGTCAGGACATAGCGGCTGTTTATGAAATACATGCCCTGAAGGTAGGCTTCATAGAGCTTCATATTATCGGGCCGTCCGGACTTGAGAGCCTCGACCGACCTGGCACTCAGCTTGACTTTGAGCGAATCGGCGATGGCTTGAGAAATTTCGTCCTGGATGGCGAAGATGCCAGATAACTTCCGGTCAAACTTAGCCGACCAGATATGAAAACCGCTTTCGGCGTCTATC
>JANLGB010000052.1:8924-12360 GCA_024653405.1 Candidatus Saccharicenans sp. | reverse complement strand
TGACTGAACTCGGAATTTTTTCGGTCATGTGGTCTGAACATTGCGGATATAAGAGTTCGCGGGTGCACCTGAAAAAATTCCCGACCAGGGGCAAATTTTTGATTCAGGGTCCGGGAGAGAACGCCGGAGTCATGGACATCGGTGATGACCTGGCCCTGGTCTTCAAGATAGAATCCCATAACCATCCTTCTTACCTGGAACCCTACCAGGGAGCGGCAACCGGAGTCGGCGGCATCCTGCGTGACATTTTTACCATGGGGGCCCGCCCGGTGGCGGTGCTGGATTCGCTGCGCTTCGGTCCCCTGGATGACGCAAAGAACCGGGCCATCATGGACGGCGTGGTCAGTGGCATTTCGGGTTACGGCAATTCCTTCGGTGTGCCCACCGTTGGGGGCGAGGTTTATTTCCACGAATGTTATTCCCAGAACCCCCTGGTCAACGTCTGCTGCATCGGTCTGGCCCGGAAAGACAAACTGTTCCTGGCCCGGGCCCAGGGCGTGGGCAACGCCGTGATTTACGTCGGGGCCAAGACCGGACGAGACGGTATTCATGGAGCCACCATGGCCTCGGCCGAGTTCGGGGAAGAGACTGAACACAAACGCCCTAACGTTCAGGTTGGAGACCCCTTTAAGGAAAAATTGCTGCTGGAAGCCTGCCTGGAAGCCATGGCCAGAGACCTAATCGTCGGCATCCAGGACATGGGAGCCGCCGGACTCACCTGCTCCACGACCGAGATGGCAGCCAAGGCCGGCACCGGGATGGAGATAAACCTGGACCTGGTTCCCCAGCGAGAAGCCGGAATGAATCCGTACGAAATAATGCTGTCCGAGTCGCAGGAACGTATGCTCATCGTGGCTGAGCCAGATAAGGTGGAAGAGCTGCAGAAGATCTCAAGTAAGTGGGACCTGGATGCGGTGGTGATCGGCAAGGTGACCGCCGATGGCCAGCTCAAAGCCTATTTCCGGAATGAACTGGTGATAGATATTCCGGTTAAAGCCGTGGTGGACCTCTGCCCGGCCTACCGCCGCCCGGCCCGGATGCCAGCCTTTATTAAGAAGGTTGCCAGGTGGCGTCTGCCGGAGATGCCTTCTGACCTCAATCAGGTCTTCCTGCAGCTGTTGGCCTCGCCCAATATCGCCGATAAAGAATGGGTTTTCAGGCAGTATGACCATATGGTCCAGGTTAATACCATGGTCCTGCCCGGGGCCGACGCCGCCGTCCTCAGGCTGAAGGGCCTGAAGAAAGGCCTGGCCATGACCCTGGACGGAAATTCTCTATACACATTTCTTAACCCCAGGCGCGGGGGCCAGATCGCCGTGGCCGAAGCCTGCCGAAACCTGGCCTGCGCCGGAGCCACTCCCATCGGCGTTACCAACTGCCTTAATTTCGGCAACCCGGAAAAGTCCGAGATAATGTGGCAGTTTGAGCAGGCAGTGGAAGGAATCGCCGAAGCCTGCCGCCAGTTTGACATACCGGTCACCGGGGGCAATGTCAGTTTCTACAATGAAACTGAAGGGCAGCCGATCTATCCCACACCAGTTCTCGGGATAGTGGGGCTGGTGGAAGATACAGCCAGGGTACCTTCAGCCGGATTCCAGGGAGCGGGAGAGGCCATCATTCTGCTCGGAGAAAACAAAGAAGAACTGGGCGGGAGCGAATACCTCAGGCTGGTCTTCTCTGAAGAAAAAGGCCAGCCGCCGGCTCTTAACTTTGCCCTGGAAAAAAGAGTTCAGGAATGCTGCCGCCGGGCTATTCAAGCTGGACTGGTCAGGACCGCCCACGACCTGTCCGAAGGCGGACTGGCCGTGGCCCTGGCTGAATGCTCCTTCCGCAGCCAGAAGAAAATCGGTTTTGAGGTCAGGTTGAATGAGGCTCTCCGAACCGACGCCCTGCTCTTTGGCGAAAGCCAGTCCCGGATAATTCTCGCCGCCAAACAAAAGAACATCAGGAAAATCCTGGCCCTGGCCAGGAAGATGAAAGTTAGGGCCCGGGTCATCGGCCGAACTGGCGGGCGGCGGCTGATCATCTGGCATAGAAAGAAAAAAGTGGTGGACCAGCCGCTGGAGATGGCTCAGCGGGCCTGGAAGAAGGCCATTCCCGATTATTTCAAGATTACAAAAACCTAAGGGGGATTTATGGAACAGGCGGTCTTCAGAAGTCCTAAAAAAAGGGGGCGGGTGGCCGTTCTGCTCTCGGGGCGCGGCTCCAATTTTCTGGCCATCCATGACTCGATGCTGGCCGGAAAAATCAACGCCGAGATTGTCCTGGTGTTCAGCAATAAAGCCGAGGCTCCGGGCTTGCAGTTAGCCAGGGAAAGAGGCCTGGAAACGATGTTCCTGGACCCCAAAGCTTTTCCCAGCAAGGACGCCTACGACGCGGCCATTGTGGAAGAGTTGAAAAAGAGAGAGGTTGACCTGGTCTGTTTGGCTGGCTACATGAAAATCATCACTCCCCTATTCTGTCAGGCTTTTAGAAACCAGATTATGAACATTCACCCGGCGCTTCTGCCTTCTTTTCCAGGACTTCATGCCCAGAAACAGGCAGTGGATTATGGGGTCCGTTATTCAGGGGCCACCGTTCATTTTGTCTGGGAAGAAGTCGACGCCGGCCCGATCATCCTGCAGGCGGTAGTGCCGGTCAACCAGGACGACACGGAAGAAACCCTGGCCGACAGAATCCTGGAGTGGGAACATAAGATTTATCCCGAAGCCGTGCGCCTTTATTTTGAAGGCAAACTGGAAGTCCGGGGCCGGAAAGTTTACATCCTGGATTAAAAATTTTAACCAATTATTGCGCTATTATTGGGCCTTTAAGACGCTAACCTTCCGATTGGCTAAAGGGAAATTTCCAGAAAAAGTTTCAGGAAAAAGAACTCTACCAGTCGCTGCTGGCAACCTGAAGAAGACTAAAAATCGACGCGGCGATTCTCCTGGCTAATGGTAAGAGCGGACTGCTGGCTGAAAGTCCCTTTTCCTTCCAGACCGCAGTTGTTAGGAATTTTTTAAGCCGCAATTGGCCAGAAATCCCTTGAAATTCCCGCCATCTTCAGTCATATTTATAGCCTGAAATTAATTTGAGGAAGTCACCATGTTCAAGCCGGTGGAAGAACAGTTGAAGCTGCTCAAAAAAGGAGCAGTGGAAATCATCCTGGAAGAAGATCTGGTACGCAAACTGGAGAGGTCGCGGAAGGAGAACAAGCCCCTCAGGGTCAAGGCCGGGTTCGACCCGACCGCACCCGATATTCACCTGGGACACACGGTCCTGCTGCGGAAAATGAAGCATTTTCAAGAGCTGGGGCATGAAGTAATTTTCCTGATCGGAGATTTCACCGGACTGATCGGGGACCCCAGCGGGCGCTCGGCTACCAGGCCGGCCATGACCAGGGAAGAAATCAACAAGAATGCCGAGACCTACAAACAGCAGGTTTTCAAGATTC
>JANLGB010000052.1:4956-8914 GCA_024653405.1 Candidatus Saccharicenans sp. | reverse complement strand
TCAAGATTCTGGACCCCGAGAAAACGATTATTGATTTTAACTCCCGCTGGCTGGGAGCCCTGACCAGTTTCGATATCATCAGGCTCACTTCCAAATACACCGTGGCCAGAATTCTGGAACGCGACGATTTTACCAAGAGATTTAAGGCCGGGCTGCCAATCTCGGTCCACGAGCTCCTGTATCCGCTAATGCAGGCCTACGACTCGGTGGCCCTGAAAGCCGATGTCGAGCTGGGTGGGACCGACCAGAAATTCAACCTGCTGGTCGGCCGGGAAATCCAGCGAGAATATGGCCAGGAACCCCAGGTCATCCTGACCATGCCCCTGCTGGAAGGCCTGGATGGCGTGGAAAAGATGTCCAAATCCCTGGGCAACTATGTCGGGATCAACGAGCCGCCCGAAGAAATTTTCGGCAAGCTGATGTCCATCTCAGACGACCTCATGTACCGCTACTATGAGCTTCTGACCGATGTGCCCAGCGAGCAGATTGAGGACTGGAAAAAGCAGGCCCGGGCCGGCCAGGTCAACCCCCGTGACCTGAAAGCCCGTCTGGCCGGGATGATTGTAGCTGACTTCTGGGGAGAAGAAGCAGCCCGGAAAGCTTCTGAAGAATTCGACCGCATCTTCAAGCATAAAGAAATCCCGGAAGACATGGAAGAGAAAGTCATTGAACTGGGTAAAGAGGCCTCGCCGGTCGAACTGGTGGAGGTCATGTTTAATTTAGGTCTGGTCTCCTCTCGAGGCGAAGCCAAGAGACTGATTCGCCAGGGCGGCGTTTACCTCGACGGCCAGCGCCTGGAAAGTATTGAGCATAAGCTTGATGGCAGCAAATCTGAACAGATCTTAAAAATCGGTAAGAGAAAATTCTACCGGCTGAAATTCATTCTGAAATAATTTCCTCGGCCTGAGCTCAACGGTCGGTTGTTCTATCCGCCCCTAAATCCGGGTAGAGCCCAAAGACCATAACGGCCGGACAGTTTGACTACCTGCCAGTTGCTTTCCAGTCTCTCATTGAAATTTTGTACCATCAGGCCACAGAGGAACTTGACCGGGCCTTTCCTTAATCTTAAGAATTGGATTTAAGACGTGGTTGGTATCGGGTTTTGGCCGGTTGCTTACCCCTGAGAATTTCTATATAATGCCGCTAAGGGGAATGACTTGAACAGAGCTGTGGCTACCCTGGAAGTTCCCAGCGAACTCAAAGAGATTGATAGAATCAGACGATTCTTGAAGAAGAATCTCAAAGGCTTACCAGTCTCAGAGGAAGAACATTATCAAATTGAGCTGGCCCTGGTCGAAATATGCCTCAACATAATTCACTATGCTTATCCTGGCGGAAAGGGTACGATCGGAATCAGATTCTGGACCGAGGGCCCGGATATTTACCTGGAGATAAGGGACAGCGGCTTGCCCTTTGACCCGACCAGTTCTCGGACGCCCGACCTGGAAGAGTTGATGCGTCAGCAGAAAGTGGGTGGTTTAGGTATTTACCTAAGCCGGGAACTGATGGATGGCTTCACCTACCGGCGCGAAAATGATCAGAATATTATCTTGATGCACAAGAGGCTGGCCAGAGCCGGGCCAGAAGGTTCAGTATAGGACTTTATCTTCTCCCTTTTCCTGGATTAGTTTATCAATAGCTTTAAGTATTAACTCCTTCCGGGCCAGGATGGCGTTGATCTCATCGTCAGTCAAATATTCACCAGTAACGCTCTTTATCAGCTCAAAATTCAGGGCTTTGATCTTTTCCACAAAAGCCCGCGGTAGTTCGCTCATGAGCTTGGGCCCTTCCGGGTGTTTTTCGGAATAAATCAGGTTCTGGGTAAATTTCTTTCCGGTCCGGAAAGACCGGGAGTGGTCGATCAATATCATCCGCCAGTCTTTGGTTATGAGAACGTTATTCAAATGCCGGTCTTCATTGGCAATCAGGTTATCAAAGGCCCGCTGCAGGTAAACCGCCCGGTTCCACTGCATCAGCTTGAGGGGTGGCGTCTTGATATTTTTTTCTGTTTTTTTCTTAAGGGTCATCTCGTGCTCTATCCAGAGCTGGCAGGAACCACGGTTGTTATGAAATCTTCTTTCCACCGTCGGTGGCACCATGTTTAATTCCAGATGATTCGATAGAAGGTAGGCCGCAATCTCGTATTTCCAGCCCTCGACAAAACCTTTCATCCGGCCTTCGGGATTTTTCCAGAGGGCATTCCTGGTGACCCCGTCTTTTTCCAGGGCCAGCTTCCAGGGGCTGGTAACGGCTTCCGAACCGCTCAGCTGCTCTTCCTTAACGACCCGGGCTTCCAGCAAAAAAGCCTCCCATTTAGGCCTCTCGGCCACTTCTTCCGAGGTAAACTGAGAAAACAGCGGCCGGTTAAAAAGCAGAACGACCGCCAGACAGAAAAAAACCAGAATTATCTTTCTCATTGATACTCCCTTAATATAAGACTTTATCCTCGCCCACAATTTTAATCATCTCCTCTATTTCTTTTAGCACTAATTTCTGACGGGCCAGGATGGCTCGAATCTCTCTATCGGTCAGATAGGGACCAACCGCCTGCTTGAGGCTGTCGAAAGTCAGGGCCCGAATTTTCTCCACAAACTCCCTGGGCAGTTTCCGGAACGGCAGGGGCCGGCTGTCCTCCCGCAGCGGGTTTAAGCCGAACAGGATATGCTTGGTATACTTTTCTTCCGACCGGAAGCTCCGGGAGTGGTCTATAAGTATGGTCCGCCAGTCCTTAGTATACAGTGTGTTCTGCTGGGTCCGGTCTTCGTTGGCGATCAGGGCGTCGAAAGCTCTGGATAGGTACTTTTTCTTTTCCCAGTTATCGGCCTCGGGTCCGGTTGAAGGCAGGGGGATGTTCTTCTCCATCACTTGCAGCAAGCTGTATTCTTTTTCCACCCATAATTGAAGCGAACCCCTCTTACCCTGGAATTCCCTCTCCACCGTCGGCGGTATCATATTCAGACCAAGCAGCTTATCCAGCCGGTAAGCGGCAATCTCATATTGCCAGCCTTCCAGGTAGCTGCCCTGAATTCCGCTGGGATTCTTCCAGACGCCGCTCCCTTCCATATTATCTTTCTTCAGGAAAAGCCGGACCGGTTTGGTCACTCCCTCCCCTATTTCTTTAAAGCTTATTATTTCGGCGGTCAGCAGGAAGTTTTCCAGTTGTTCTCTCTGGGCGATTTCTTCCGGCAGGAATTGAGCCGACAGAGGTTGGCTGCCAATGATAACCAGCGATAAAAAGACGCCTAATAAAATTTTTTTGGTCATAGCTTTCCTCTTATCATTAATAAAGCACTTCCCCCTCTCCGTAGAGACCAATCATCTCTTCAATTTCTATGATTATCAAATCCCGGCGAGCCAGGATTGACTTGATTTCTCTAGTCGTCAGGTAAGACCCGACCGCCGCTTTGATGCTTTCATAAGACAGAGAGCGCAACCTTTCTACGAAGGCTCGGGGCAGTCGCCTAAAAGGCAGCGGCCCGCTTCCAGCCCTCAGCGGACGCAAGCCGTAAATCAAGTTCCGGGTAAAGTGACTATCAGACCGGAAACTCCGGGAGTGGTCTATGAGAATAGTTCTCCAATCCTCAGTGAGCAGCGTATTCTGGAGGCTGCGGTCTTCATTGGCAAGGAGCGAGTCAAAGGCCCTGGCTAGGTACTGCCTCCTTTCCAGGTTAACGGCCTCCAGCCCTTCTTTAGGCAAGGGAATGTTATGGTCAACTATTTCCAGAAGGTCATACTTGTGTTCCACCCAAAGCTGTAAGGAGCCGCGCTGCCCCTGGAACCTTCTCTCGACCGTCGGCGGGATCATGTCTAATCCGAGCAACTTATCCAGCCGGTAGGCAGCAATCTCATACTGCCAGCCTTCAAAATAGCCATTTATCACCCCGCTGCAGTTTTTCCAAACAGCACTCTTTTCCACATTCCCTTTTCTTAAATTGAGCTTGAGCGGTTGGGTGATTCC
>JANLGB010000052.1:0-4946 GCA_024653405.1 Candidatus Saccharicenans sp. | reverse complement strand
ACCAACTATTTTAGCTGTCAAAAGGAAATCTTCCAGGCTTTCTCTCTCGAGGATTTCTTCCGACCTGAACTGACCGAAGGAATTTAAGAAGAAAATTAATAACCCCAGCAAAAAGGCAACCAGGACCAGGAATCGGGCGCCGGTTTTTTCAAAGAGATTCAATATTTTCCCCTTTCGAAAAATAAGCTCATTTCCTCTCCATGTCAAATAAAATTTTTCGGCCGTGGCCGAAAAGTTTTCATTGGAACTTTTCTTCCTATTTTTATAAACTTGTAAAAAATTGACAAAAAGAGATTCAACCGATGAAAAAAATACTGCTATGGTTTTTCCTGGCCTTTCTGGCAAGCTGTTCTGAAGGTCCCTACACCACGACCATCCGCTTCCCCTACCAGTGGCTGGATACTCCCGGCTTCGGCGGAAATATTGATCAGCAAAACATACCCGAGCCTTCCGGCCTCTGCTTTCACCCCACCCGCAAGACTCTGTTCGTGGTCAGCGACGAGGGCTGGCTGTATGAAATCACCACCGACGGGGCCCCCATCTACAGCCAGAGAATTCCCGGCGACCTTGAGGCTGTGGCCATCAATCCCCAGACGGGCTTGGTCTATCTAGTTATTGAGGGAGATGACGTGATCCTGGAATATGACCCTGACCGGCGCCAGGTCACCCGGAGATTCCCGGTCAACAGAGAATTCAAGGGCAACCCAAATTTCCTGCAAAAACAGGAAAATCAATACGATAACGGTCTTGAATCCCTGGCCTTTGTCCCTGATGAGAATCATCCCGAAGGCGGCACTTTCTATGCCGGCAACCAGTGGGACCCCCCCTGTCTACTTGAGCTCCTGGTGCCGTTAAAGTCCAGCCAGGCCCCGGAAGCTGAAGCCCGAATTATCCGGGTTCTGCCCTTTAGTATTGATGATCCCTCGGCCATGATTTATGACGAGAAAAACAGGCTGCTGCACATAGTCAGCGACGCCGACAACATTCTGGTCGAGATTACCCTCGAGGGAAAGCTAGTGAAAGAATATGCCTTTCTCGGTGATAACCAGGAAGGGTTGGCCTGGGATGACCAGGGCTTTCTATACATCGCTCAGGATTCCGGGGGAATACTTAAGGTTCGCGACCTGAGAAGAACCAGAAAATAAATTTCAGCTTATCTTTTTTCAGTTCCGCTCTGATTGGCTCGTTGCTTGAGCCTTTTATATTCGCGCATGATAAGAAAACACAGGGTTATCCAGATTAGCACTCCCAGCATGTTAATCCTGGCAAATTTGTCAACCCCGAGGGCCAGGTAGGTTGTGCCCAAGAAAATTCCCAGGGCCGCCAGGACATCTCCACCCCGGACAAAAAAGGTATCAATAGCAGCCTTGGCCTTGTATTTATCTTCCCTGGTGGTAATAAGAAAAAGAGCATGCTTGGTGGTGTTCATCAAAGAATAATCGGTTCCGTTCTCCAGAGCCTTAACCCATTTGATAATAAGCAGCGAGGCCCCCAGAGCGATGAAGGTGTACCCCCCCAGGGCAATGAAAGGAAAAATCAAGAGGGCTCCCCCCAGACCGATCCACTTAAAAATTCTGGAAACCAGGAAGAGTTGAAGAACCAGAGCAATCAGGTTTGTCAGGAACTGGTAGTCAGCAAAGAACTGGCCGATATAATCTTTTAAGTCCAGTCCACCGCTCAAACCGTCCTGAACGGCCCGGGCTGCGGTGCGGGTCACCACATTGCTCAGGATATATTCTCCAGTGGCATTGATGAAATTGTAAAGCCCGATCACCAGGGCGATCAGAACAAGATAACGGCTGTTAAAAACCAGGTTAAAGCCGCCGCCCTTTTTCAAGGGCTGTTCCGCAAGACTCTGCTGCTGGGGGCTCATGTTCTTTTCCGACTGGCCAGCTAACCCCATCCTGATTTCTCTCTTGTGGATATAGACCGCCAGCAGAATGCAGAGCCCGAGGATTCCGGCCGAAACCAGCATCAATTTATAAAGGCCCAGGGGCCTGATCAGCCAACCCGCCACTCGGCTTCCGAAGACTGCTCCCGAGGTAGCCCCGAAGGCAATCAGGGGGAAAAGTCGCTTGCCTTCTTCCTCCGAATAGAGGTCATTGGCAAAACCCCAGAACTGAGCCGGCACCAGTAGATTATAAATACCTATCCAGATAAAAAAGATGATGCCCATGGTGGCCAGGGGCACACCAAAAATACTCAGAAAGTAAAAAATAAAAAGGTTGAAGATGAAGAAAAGAGTCACCCAGGTGATTAAAAGATGCCGTGGAACTTTTGAGGCCAGAAGGCTGAATAGCTTTATCACCAGTACCAGCAGGACGGCCTGGGCTCCAGCCAGATAGCTTTTTATCTCCGCCCCTTTTCCGGCCAGAATCAGAGCATCCCTGACCGGCTTGATGATGTAATAAGCCAGCAGCAGCATGAAGACATTGAGCGTCAGCAGCAAAGCCTTGCCGGCTTCACCGGTCCTGATATCGGTAAAAAGACGCAGCACTCGGTACCCCAGGGGCCAGCCTGTTTTTTGCCAGCCATCTGCTTGGACTGGATTGTTAATGACTTCTCCTTTTTATTCCTTTATTTTTATTTTTTTAGGAAAATTATTGCCTCCTCCCCCTGCTCAGCAATCAGTTCCTCTATTTTCTTGACGACAAGTTGCTTCCTTTTTAAGAGGGCGGCCAGTTCAGCCTGGCTCAGGTAAGATCCGAGTGCGGACTTGACTGAAGCCTCATCCAACTTCTTCAAGCTGTCATAAAGACTCCTGGAACAACGCCTGATAGGACAGTCCGGCAGCAGTTCCTCCACCGGGGTAAAGGCTTCCGAAAAATCTATCCGCCAGACTCTCCAGCTGGTTTTCTGAATCAGGATGTCGGTTCCATCGAGACATTGATCATAAACGAGATTTTCAAAAATAAGGATTTCCGCCAGGGCTTGCTCAAAAGCCTGCTTGTCCGGAGGTTCCAGACCCTGGTTGGCCCGGTAATCTTCCGTCATGGTTCCGGTTATCATCAGCTGGAGCGATCCGGGTCGGCCCTCAATCGTCCTCTCCACCATCGCGGGCACAAAACCCAGTCCCAGTAACTTGCTCAGCCGGTAAGCTGCCACTTCGTAACGGTAGCTATCGGGCAGCATGGTCGGCCGAGGTCGGTTTATGAATTTGAAAATGGCCTGCTGTTTGAGCCGTCCGTCGCTTAGCTTAACAATCCAGGGAGCCGTCCGGCCGCCAGCCGCACCCTTGATAATCTGCACCACCCGGGCTTTCTTCAAGTATTTTTCCATGACCTCCCGTTCCTGTTTGTCAGTCTCGCCAGCCAAGAACCCAGCCCCAACCGGTCCGCCGAGCAGCCAGAGAATCACCAGGAATCCTTTAACCCATGATTTATTTTTTTCCATCATCCACTCCCCAGAGGGAGAATTGACCATCGTTAATGATCAAGGCTCTCAAATAGCCACCATAAGCCCGAGAAATCCCGGTATCGACTATCCAGACCTTACCGCCGAAGTGCTTCATGTCTTCCAAACTTAATACCAGACGCGGGGTGTGAGATACTATCAGACTCCGGGCCTCGAGGTTAGCCAGAATAGTGTCCACCTGGTTTTCCATGAGGTTGCCGTCGGTCAGAGCTAGCTGACGGTACCGGAGCGGGCCGTTGCTCTTGTAAACGATCTCAAACTTGAAACTATTGTAAACAGACCCGTTAAGCAAAACTTTCTGGAAGGCTCCCAGTTCCTGCCGCAACCGTTTGTTTATCTCTTCCAGTTTCCAGCGGGAAAATTCTTCGCTGAGACCGCCGTGAACGAAGACCAGGTCATTGATTTTGATCACCGCATTGTGCTGCAGAAGCCATTTCCCGTATTTCTGGTTGAAATTAACCAGATACTTGTTCCGGGCCTCCATATCTATCTGGATCACTTCTTTCCAGAGACGCTCCAGACTCCTGCCCCGTCTGGACTTTCTTTCCAGCTCCTTCTGTTTTCTTTGCCGGAAATCATCGGGCAGGAAAGATTGGAACTGTTCCACGGTCACATAATCTTCATAGTCCAGTGAAATCCCGGTTATGTTCATCTCCTCGTGATTGCCGAGCAACATCTGGACCTGGCCCCCGGCGGCAGCCGCCTGCTTTTCCAGTTTTTTAATCAGGTCGAAGATTTTCCTGGCATCCGGTCCCCGGTCCAGGACATCGCCCATCTGCACCAAAAAAACTTGACCGGCGGCCCAGTTCAGCTCGGAATCCACCAGCCGGGTTCCCTTCAGTATCCTAACAAAATTTTCATAATCGCCATGCAGGTCCCCCACCACCACGATCCGGCTGACTTCGCTCCAAACACAGGGAATTTCTTCGGCCGGGAGATGGGCTGGAATCAGACCCAACAATAAAAGCCACAGCCAGAGGAAAAGAATCTCCCCGGTTTTTTTCCTGAAGCGGAAAGCCATGACTGTTAACTTTGACGAATTACGGTCAATTATACCCCTGAATTTTTTAGAGCTTACTTTCTAACTACTACTATGTCATAATAAAGTCAATGATATTTTTCTTTCAGGTTAAGACATGGTATCCAGGATAAAGGGAGTGTTTGGAGGAGGCGCGGTGGGAGCCCCTCTGTTGGGACCACACCTGGAGAAGCCAGGGCTTTTCTCAGATTGGCACTTGAAAAAGCAGGGCTTCCTCCCTTAAAACTTTTGTGGAAACTTTTGCACAAAAGTAGGAGGAAACCCCAATGACAGATAATATATACCCCACTTACTATGAACTTGGCAAGAGTGCCCCGGTGCTGGCCAGGAGAGCCATCATCAGGGCTTATGAGGAGAGGAGGAACATCTCTGAGGTAGCCAGGTTGTTTCGGACTACCCGCAAGACGGTCCGGAAGGTGCTAAGAAGGTGGGAGGAAAGAGGAGAGGAGGGACTGAAGGATCTATCTCGCCGACCGAAGCGTTCACCCCGAAG
>JANLGB010000051.1 GCA_024653405.1 Candidatus Saccharicenans sp. | reverse complement strand
TGGAGCTGGGGATTGAACATTCTGAGGGGCCGTGGGTCAGCTCCGACTGAAGCTGACCACTGCCAGTTTCCGGTATTGACCACCTCGTCATAATCAAGCAGGTATTTTTTGAACAACCTCTCCCCTATCCTCCAGTCGATAAGCAAGTCCTTGGTCACGAAGGACGCCACCACCAACCGCGCTCGGTTGTGCATCCAGCCTTCTTCCTTAAGCTGGTTGATGGCAGCGTCGATTAGCGGATAACCAGTCCTGGCCTCTTCCAGCGCCCTGATATCTTTATCCCGGTTCAGCCACTTCAAGCCATGTCTTTTTTCCTGAAACTCGAGGTCTTCAGTCCAGGGGAAGTAATAGCGGATGTGGTACCAGAATTCCCGCCAGGCCAGTTCCTTGACAAACTGGTTGTCAACTTGAAGTTGCTTCCTGGCCGCAGCCAGCACTTCTCTTACCGACACCAGGCCAAACCTGAGAGCCACCGACAGGCGGCTGGTGCCATCAATGTCCAGCTGGTTTCGGCCTTGGTCGTAACTCTTAAAATCATATTGTTTGAGCCTCCGTCTGGCATAATCTGGCTGCCAGTAGCTGTTGAGTTCGTGGTCGATTAGCCTGGCCGTTTCGGCCAGCGTGGATGGTTTAAGCGCCGGTGTTTTCAAGCGGGACGGTTCTAGCTTTAGGGACAAGTCCTCTCCCCCCAGGGCCAATCTCCACAGCCTGAAAAAAGGGCTGTAAACTTTCCGGGCCTCAATTTTCTCCGGCGGCATCAGAAGGGAATCATTAAAATCCTTAAAGATAACCCCTTGCTTCCGGCACAGGGCTTCCACTTTCTTCTGGGTTCTCTCTCCGCTCCAGGAATAACTGCGGTTGGTGTAAAGAGCCTCGGGTTTAAGCTGCGTGATGAGCCTGGCTAAAACTTCTTCCGGCTGTCCATAAAAAACATAAAGCCGGCTGCCTTTTTCCCTGAGTCGCCGGTCCAGCCTTTCCAGGGCAGCCACCAGGAATCCGGTCCGGGTCGGGGGGCCATCCAGCCCCACCAGCAGCTTTTTATCAAAAATAAAAACCGGGACTATTTCAGCCGCATCCCGGGTTGCTTCCCACAGGCCCCTGTTGTCCGCCAGTCTCAAATCCCGCTTAAACCAGAAAACTAAGCGTTTCATCTTCATGGGACCTCTTTCATTCCCCCGGCTTGCTTTCCACATATCTTTTCACTTTGGCCAGGGATGACTGGACATTACTCCGGGACAGCCAGTTGCGGATAAAAGTCGGCACCGGGAAAGAGGGCCGGACCAGGCTTCCGTAGCGGGCCACAGTCCGGTGTTCATCCAGCCGCTGCAGCTTCCAGAAGCCATAGAGTTCCTTCAAATCATTATCAGCCGACGGGTCAAGTTCCCACCAGAAGTAGAATTTATCAGGCCTGAAGTGATGGATAACGGTATAACTGACTTTCTGTCCCACAACCCTGATTACAAAAAACATGCGGTTATACTCCGGCCCCTGCTCGATAATCTTTAATTCTTCTATTTCTTTAAGATATTCAGCCTGGCCTTCGGTGTCTGACAGAATAGACCAGGCCCTTTCCAACGGAACCTCAAAAATCAGAGCTGCAGAAATGATAGTCTTGCCCTCGGGTGCTCCTTCATGGGAAGAGACCAGGACCACTTCACCCGATAAAAGTTTCTTTTTCTGTTCATTCGTCAGGTCCTTAAGGCCGTCTGCTCCAAAATCGGGGACAGCAGAGGTGATCGGCTGGGGCTGTGTCTGGACCGACCGGTAACTGGTTCCGCCCAAGCTTCCCGGTTTTTCTCCGCCTACCTCAGCAGAGAGGGCGGGCCAAAGGCCAGCCGTTGTCATAAGAATAAAAAAACAGAGAACGACAGGCCCAGGCCGGCTTAGGATCAACCTGATGAGCCCTGGCTTTTCCCGTGTTTGGTTCGGTCTTTCCATCTTCAGTTTCCGGTTTCAACCTGGGTTCAAGATTGCTTTTCAAATTCTTCCGGTGAAATTTTCTGGATAGTCAGGTGGCGGACAGTATAACCCTGGATTTTCTGTCCGCCCATTCCCGGCGGCAGGCTGGTTTCGGTGACTACGAATTCATCCATGGTCACTCTCTCCACCCACCTGGTATTGAGGTTAATATAAATATCGCCGATATACTCAGAACCACCCTCTGTGATTATATCACCGCCAGGACCGCCCGGCATGATCACTTTCAAAGTGCTTTCGCCAGAATCATAGCCAATAATGGCACAGGCTACTCCATTTACCAGGCCGAGTCCCTTGAAGATTAACCTGACTTCGCCGTTGCGGAAAACCGAGCCTTCTTTGAGAGCTTGGCCCAGATTAACCGGGGGCTCGGTGAAAGCGGCCGCATGGCGGATGGACTGTCCGATTTTTTTCAAGTCCTGAATTCCTGCCCCGCCCAGAGTTGGCCTGGCGAACACGTCGCAGAAACTGTGGAAATCGATAAAGCTGTTATATATCTGATAACCGGTGATTCCGGATATTTTCTGGCCGTCGTTGAAGGTCAGGTCTCTAAACCGATCGTGGGGAATACCGAAAACCTGTCTCTTCTCATCCTTGGCACCCGTTATCTCCCTGAAAACATAGGACCAGCCGGATAGTTCCCTGACCAGGGCTGGCGGTTGGTCGCCTGACTTAACTGTGAATTCACCCACGGTGCATAGATCCCCTTCCTGCCCCAAGAGCCGGGCCGGAATCCTTTTTAGTTTTAGATTAAAGGTTTCGTCCGCCTTCCTTTTTCCATCGAACCCGAGCTGAACGAGCTTCATTTCCTGCCGGTAATACTGCACTTCCGGCCTCCGCTCAGCAGCCAGGTTAAATGGCCCTTTAAGACCTGATAAATTTTTCGGCCACCCCGCTGCGGTCCGGGACTGACCCGCAAATAAAGTACAGAGGAGGAATGCCAGAAGTAAGACGGAGCCACCGGTCAGAGAAATCGCGTAACGTTTTTCATTTTTCCCCATGGATTTTCTCCTGTCAGTTTAGGTGTGAGAGCAGTTGCTGGATACAGAATATGTCACAGCCCAGATACAGTCAAGCCCTTAGCGACGGATATCACGGGGTGGAATATTTGAGCCCGGCCGGTCCCGGGTTGGGCAAGTGGGATTGACCTGATAAAGATATTGCCACCGTCTTGCCCCCAAGCTGGAGGCGTTGCCGGCTGAAAAGTCTGTGCCTGAATAAACCTGAGACTACCTCATATTTAATAACCCAAGGATTATTGTCCAGACTTAAATGGGGGTATGAAGCCTTTATTACACAACCCAGGGAGAAGTGTTGACCGCTGGGCTTGATTGTGTTTAAATTATCAGCAGCCGCCGGGGTGGCGGAATTGGTAGACGCAAGGGACTTAAAATCCCTCGGGGTGTAAGCTCCGTGCCGGTTCGAGTCCGGCCCTCGGCATACCTTATTTTTTGCCAGCGCCGCCAATATTGACATGCCCATCCGTTCATCTATACTGGAGTTTAAGAGTGGAAATCATAAAAGTCCGAAATCTGGTCAAAAGATATAACGGTCTGACTGCCGTTGACCACATCAGCTTTTCTGTCGAAAAAGGGGAGATTTTTGGATTCCTGGGCCCAAACGGAGCCGGTAAAACCACCACCATCAACATTCTTTCCACCCTCTTGGCACCAACGCAAGGAGAGGTCTACGTTAACAATTTTAATGTCCTTACCCAGAAAAACCAGGTCAGAAAATCCATCGGACTGGTCTTCCAGGATCCATCTCTTGATGACCGGCTAACGGCTGAAGAAAATCTTTACTTTCATGCCAGGCTTTATCATGTCTCCCATAGCGAATACCAGAAAAAAAAAGAAGAGGTTTTGCGCCTGGTAGAGCTCTGGGATCGAAGGAAAGACATAGTCAAAACCTTTTCTGGAGGTATGAAACGCCGGCTGGAAATTGCCCGGGGGCTGATCCATCACCCGGCTGTCCTGTTTCTGGACGAACCGACTCTCGGTCTTGATCCCCAGACCCGTTCTCACCTCTGGGATTACATCCTCAGGCTGAAAGCGGAAAAGGAAATGACCATTTTTATGACCACTCACTACATGAACGAAGCGGATTATTGTGATCGCCTGATCATCATAGATTACGGAAAAATCGTTGGCTTCGATACGCCGGCCAACCTGAAGAAGGCCGTCGGTGGCGATATCATAATCCTGGGAAGCCCACAGCCGCAGCAATTAAAACAGGAGCTAGCCCAAAAATATGCCCTGGCCGCAAAAGAGGAAAATGGAACTATCATGGTGGAAATTAACAACGGGAAAACCTTCCTGCCCCGCTTGTTTGAGGAACTGCAAACCCAGGTGACCTCAGTTTCTCTAAGAGAGCCAACTCTGGACGATGTTTTTCTTCATCTAACCGGGCGAAAGATAAGAGAAGAAGAAGCTACTCCCCTGGACCGGATGCGCCAGCACCATTTCCGACGCCGACGATAGACTGCAGGAGACAGTTAGAATGGAATTCAGAATGACAGTCGAGGCCGCCGGAGCCATCTGGCAGAGAGAATTTATTAGATACTGGCGGGATAAAACCAGAATCATATCCACCATGGTCCAGCCCTTGATGTTCCTGGCAATTTTTGGTACCGGACTTAAAAGTTCCCTGGCCAGAGGCGATTTCGGCCTGGATTTCGTTCAATTCATGTATCCCGGCATAATCGCTATGAGCATAATGAGCGTTTCTTTCTTTTCCACCATTTCTACCGTCTGGGACCGGGAGTTCGGCTTCTTGAAAGAAATCCTGGTAGCCCCTATTTCCCGGGTATCAATTACCCTGGGGAAAATTCTGGGAGCGGTGACCATCGCTTCGATTCAGGGCTTTCTGCTTTTGGTTCTGGCACCCGTTCTCAAAATCAGGCTTCACCCTTTAACCTTCCCTTACCTGCTGTTATTCATGATCATGGTGGCCTTTTCTCTGGCCAGCCTGGGCCTGTTGATTGCCAGCCTGATGAAAACGACGGAAAGTTTCGGGTTGGTGATGCAGCTCTTGATCTTCCCCATGTTTTTTGTCTCGGGGGCTTTTTTCCCTTTGACCAGTGTTCCCCGATGGATGAAATGGTTGGCCGCTGTTAACCCCCTGACTTACGGCGTCGACGCCCTGCGCCAGATCCTTCTCTTCCGGCAAACTCCGGCTGAGGCCCTGTACCAGGTATCACTCCATCCGGTTTCTGTCGATGCCTTGTTCCTGCTCGTTTTTTCTGTGGTTATCATCAGCCTGGCTGCCCTGGCCTTTAACAAGAAAAATTGAGGAGAGTTGGAGCAAATGTCCGGTGAATTTAAGAATCAAATCATAAAGGCGGAATTCATTGTCGAGTGATAACAAGATGGACGAAAAAGACCTGGAAAAAATGACTGATGAAGAACTCAAAGAATTTATCAAAAAATATTATGCTGAGCTGGATAAAAAACCGGACTGCGCCAGCTGCCCGGTAACCTCATGTCACAGGCGCCGGAAACAGATGGCCCAAGAGGAAGAAGAGTTTCCGGAAGAAGACAATTGATCAAGCCGGCCAGCTCAACTGAAAATCCTGGCTCCGGTTATTAATCATCTGTCGATAATCTTGAATTCCCAGGTCAGGGGCATAGCCTTCTTGATGGTGGCACTCACCCCGCAGTATTTTTCCTGCGACAGTTCAATGGCCTGCCTGATTTTTTCGGGCGGCAGGTCCTGGCCGGTAAATTCATAAACGAGGTGAATCCGGTAAAATTGTTTAGGGTGCTCGGTTGTCAGGTCGCCCTCAACTATCAGCCTGAACTTTTCCACTTTGAGCTGCATCTTCTGCAGCATGGAAATCACGTCCATGCCGGTGCACCCGGCCAGGGCCACCAGCAGCAGCGGTTTCGGACGCGGCCCCCTGTCCTGGCCGCCATAGTCCAGGGGCGTATCCAGAACCAGGCGGTGGTTATCGATACCGGTTTCAAAAGCCACTCCGTCCAGCCAGTCACACACGATGATTTCTTTTCCGGGCATGACCTCGAGCCTCCTTCAAAAAATATCCATCTAAATTATACCTTGTAAATAAGGAAGCCCATAATTGTTTTTACCAGGAAATCCCCGACACTCAACAAATTGATGGCGGTGAATCTCCAGTAGCCACTCAATCGACCCCCCGGCTAGCTACCAGGTGTCCCTAAAATAAAAACCCGATTGCTAATCCGCTAATCTTTAAGTTATATTAATTGACTGGTCCCAGCCTGGAAGGGCTGGCCGACCGGGAGGAGTTTCATGAGACGGAAAAGTTTCCTGCTGCCATTATTGGCAATTTTCTTTCTCGTTCTGAGCTTTGGACTGAGCTTACAGGCCGACGACGGTCAGCACCTGAATTGCTTTACGGTCCTGGTGGGCAAGAAAGCCAGTGCCGACGGTTCAGTCCTGGTTGCCCACAACGAAGACGACACCGGCGATATCATCCTTAACATCCGCAAAATTGCCCCGCGTAATTACGACCAGGCCATTAAAATTGACCTGGGACACGGGGGCGCCTGGGAAACCACCGGCCAGACTAACGGCTTTCTCTGGATCGAGGCTTCGGCCCAGGAATTCGCCGATAGCTTTGTCAATGAACACGGAGTGGTGATCACCTCTGACGCTTGTGCTTCCCGCGAGACTAACGAAGATTACACCGATGGCGGTATCGGCTACCTGCTGAGAAGGATCGTGGCCGAAAAAGCCAGGACGGCCCGGGAAGCGGTCCGACTGGCCGGAGAACTGGTGGAAAAGTATGGTTACCGCTCTTCCGGGCGAACTTACTCCATCGCCGATAAGAACGAAGCCTGGATGCTGGCGGTAATAAGGGGGCGGCACTGGCTGGCCCAGCGAGTGCCCGATGACGAGGTAGCAGTTATCCCCAACTATTACACCATCAGGCAGGTCCGGCTGGACGACCCCGATAATTTTCTGGGCAGCCCCGACCTCATCGACTACGCCAGGAAGAACGGCTGGTACGACCCGGAAAAGGATGGGCCTTTTGATTTCAAGAAGGCCTTCAGCCGGCCCAGCCGTCGTGACCCGGTCTTTGACGGCAACAGCCTGCGGATGTGGCGAGGGGTGGCCATCCTGAGTGGAAAAGACTGGAAGGTTGAAGACGATTTTCCTTTCTCTTTCAAACCGTCTCGGAAAATAACGCCCGAGATGTTAATGTCCCTGCTCCGCGACCATTATGAAGGAACTGAGTACGATGCCACCGCTGGCTATAAGAACGGCAGCCCCAACCTGACCAAATTTCGGACCATCTGCACCAGCTCCACCATCAACTCCTTTGTGGCTGTGCTCAACGCCCAGAAACCGGAGCCCCTATCCATTCTGCTGTGGCTGGCACCGGGCAAACCGGATACCACGGTTTACCTGCCCATTTATTACGGCCTGAGCCGGATGCCAGAAGGGCTGGGCGCCGGGCCCACTCAGCACGACTACGAGCTTTTCTACCGGCAGCATTTCCAGCCGGAAGAACTGATTGCGGCCCGCGACGGCCTCCTGCATACCAGAATCCTGAGGCTGGAAAGAGTGATCGAAGGAAACTATGGCCAGATGATAGAAGTGGTTAAAAAAGAGCTGCGACCGCTGGAGAAAGAATATCTTAGCCGTCAGAAACCGTTCGATTCAAAATTCAGCCAGCTCCAGGCCAAGAACCCAGCGGCCGCCGGCCAGGCCCTGGATAAATTCGTAACCGAAGCTTTCCAACGGTTGGAAAAAATTTATAAAAAATTGGAAGCAAAATACTGATTTTTTAAAAGAATATTTTTGCTGGAATTTCAGAATTGAATTGCCGGCCGTACCGCTTAACATCGTCGGTTTAAGGTCTGGGCCCGAGCTAGCTGGACCCTACTTCTTCAATTTTGGCTTTAGCTCCCAAAAGCCCGGAGACCTTCTGCCAGCCAGAACAGGACTAAAGACCCTTAGCCAGAATAATCGCAGGCCGGCCCGGCTTGGGTTAATTATTCCATTAAAAATTTCCTGGTCGTCTTTACGCCCTATTCGGATACCCGGATCTTGACCGCAAAGCTCCGCTGAATAATTGCGCTCCGACCAGCGTCGGACTATCTTACATAGACCTCATCAAACAGCATCCAGGCTTTCTGCCCGGCATTGCGAAAACCTTCCGGGACAGTTCCGATATTCATGGCCTTAACCCGAACAAACCGGGCTTCTGAACCCTTCAGAGGAATATAAATCGACCTGGCCCCGGTGGTCTGGGGCTTATCCGGCAGAGCTAATTCTTTTTCAGCCACGCCCTCAAACTTCCGGCCATTAACCGAGACCTCCACCACCACCCTGACCGGAAGGAATATCCGGGCATTGTTATTCTCAAAACAGCTCAGTTCCAATTCATACAGGTCTTGCTTGCGGCCCAGGTCCAGGACAATCTCCAGATTGTTTCCTTCATATCCCTGCCAGCTGGAATCTCTGGCTTCAGGCCTGGCTTTCACCAGGTCGATAAGCGTTTTTTCCCCGGCCGCCCCGGGTCTGGCCGACGAGGGAGGGCTGAAGTAAATTATGTCCTTTACCGGATAGGACTGGCTGTAAAAAGCCGTGGCTACCGGGCTTGGCCGTCGCTCCGGATGAAAAGCGATGGCCTTCAGTACGGCCGTACCTTTGATCGAAATCGGCCCCTGGTAAACGGGCGATTTTTCAGTAGGCTCACTGCCATCCAGAGTGTAATGAATCTCCACCCCTTCCAGTCCCGAGGTGATGGTCACGCTGGCCGGTTCCGAGGGGCTGACATAGGCTCTGGACGGATTAATCACCGGCTGGGGCGCTACCGACCATCTCACATACTCAGCCGGGTCTCTCTTCAAAAAGAGGTTGCCCAGGGCGGCTGGCATCATTCTCGTTCGAGGCTACAGTCATGGCCAGAATCTTGATTTTCGGATTGTCCGGCAATTTGACGCTATTGACTCCGGGCGGTATATCAAGCGCATACTTAAAGATATAACCATAAATGTAAGGTTCGTTACCCTCGGCCGGGTGATGAAGATGGGTGGTAAAAAAGGCCACGTTGTCCTGTTTGGTATATCCCGGGAACACTCCGGTATAGGTAAATTTTTCCCGGTCAAAATCAATTGCGGCCGCCGGACCCTCGGCCCAAGTCCGGTTATCCCACTGACCGATAAATCCAGACCAGAAGGCGACCGGAATTTCCACTTCCTGCTCTCCGAGCCTGAACTTGCCCCGCTGGTTTTCTTCCGAAGCCGCGGCCAGAAGATAAAGACGGTTAAACTGGCCTTCGGGCAGCTTTATGACCTGGCCCTCACAGGCCAGAGCATTTCTGGCCCCGTCTTCTTTTGGACCAAGTTTGAAGCTCAAGCTGTCGGATATAATGGTTTCGGGAAGCAGTTCGGCCGGATAACTGCGGCCGCCGGGCTCGAACGCCCCGTCCTTCCTGTTGTCATCTGAGCTGAAAACATCGACATTATAGGGAAATTCTACCGGAACAGAGGTCGGGGGTGCCAGGCGGCTTCCGGGCGGCGCCAGCTTCAGCGCAAACGTCCTGAGGCTATAAGGACTAAAGTCAAAAACCAGTTGTCCCTCGCGGACCACAGCCGGTCCGACCTCCTCTTCCACCCCGTTGACTTCCCGGGCAGAGCTTATCCCGGTCAGAAAAGACAGGCTGGCTTTCTTCAGGCTCTGGCCCCTAGTCTCCACCAGCCGGATTATCACCTCGTCAGAATTCTCCGCCTTCTTGATAGCTGAAACCGAGACCCCGTCATGGCTCAAGCGAAGGAAAGAAACCGTTTTTCCCAGCGGACCCGGATGCGGTTCGGCCTGGAAAGCCAGCAGAGGCTGATTCAAGCGCAGGGCCTGCTGCCTGGTATTTCCCTGGCGCCAGTCGCCCTGATGTCCATAAACCGCATACAGGATTTCATGACGGCCAAAATCCTGGGTGGCCTGCTCACCGGGCCAGGACCGGACCCCGGGTGTATACAGAAGAGTCAGGCGCAGGATATTGTCGGCCGGCTTGTCCGAACCGTACTTACAATCTTCCAGAATCGACACCCCGTAACTCCCGCTCCTGTCAGTCAGGTCAAACCAGAGGTGGGAGGGGACTTCAAATTTCTTGGGGTCGTTGTTTCCCCGCTGAACCGTGCCCACCCCCCAGTTATAGGTGGCCAGGGGATTAGAGACGGAGAGCGGGAAGACCGCTTTCAATGAAGATTCGGGCGTGGCCCAGTCAATCAGGTTGTAAAACTCCAACCGGTCAGCCGCCCCGCCAGCAGCCAGCCTGACCATCTGGACAAACCGCGAACCCCGGGCTTCCCGTTCGATGCGGACCGCCACCCGGGCCGGGCCGTTTTCAACCACGGTTACTCTGGCCGGGCCGGTAACATATCCGGCCGGCGGCTTCATCCGGTCTTCCCAATCCATGTTCCAGGCCGGCCATTGCTGTGGTTTTTCATAGTGGAAAGACAGCCTGGCAGCCGAAGCCAGTAGCTCCCGGCCGGCCTTCTTATCGAAAATGCTGGAGACCTCGCCGTCGCGATTGAGCTTCACCAGATAGCGGCCGTTCTCCAAGAGGCTGGTCTCAACCTTGAGCCCCGTATTTAAGGGGCATGGTCCGTCCGCCGGCCGGACCTCATACACAGCAAATCCGAGCGAAGGCACTGCCGCCAGGAAGACCAGCCTGGCTGTGCTGCCGTTTTTCTCCAGCACCTGAGATGGAACTTCCCGGCCATCCGGAGCAAAAACTCTGAGGTATTCGGCTGGCCTTGACAATTCCACTTCGGCTTCCACTGCTTCCTCCCGGTCAAAAATCAGCGGATTATAGACGACCAGGGGGTAACCGCTCACCCTGGTATCGAGGGCCCTGTTCACCGCCCCGACCGAATCGCTGAGGACGTGACTGAATTGATTGGCGGCCAGGATTTCGTCATTCCAGGAAAATTCATAAGCCCGAGGAATGCTGGTCCCCGGTAAAATATCGTGGAACTGGGCTCCCAGCACCAGTCGCCAGGCTTCGTTGATCTTAGCCTTATTATAAGGAGCCCCACCGAGCCAGTCGGCCAGGACCGCGGCTGTCTCGGCTGAGTATCCCAGGAACTCGTTCTTCCGGTTCCACCGCTTCATGGCTGCCTGGGAGGTGATGGAGCCGGCCGAGTGATTGGTCAACAGGAATTCTCCGCTATAGATAGGTAATCTTTTTTTCTGCCAATCGGTCAGGCTCAGGAAGAATTCATCGGCCCGGCTGGAGACCACCTTCAGGTCCGATTGCCGGCTGTTCTCCAGGCTCAACTCCAGGTTCTTAACCGAGTTTTCATCGGGAGCGCCGCCCACGTCGCCGGTCCCGAAATACATATAATCTCCATAGACCCCATATTTCTGGCCGTTTTCGTTGACCCGCAGTCTCCAGGTTGGATGCTGAGTCAGGTCGCCGCTGATCTTGCCGGTGTAGTCACCTGGATTAAGAGCGGCCACCACCGACTGCCCGTCCGGGCCGACCCAGACCCCGACGTTGAAAGGCACACCCACGGCCGAACCCCAGGTCAGTTTCTGGGTGGAGAAACCTTTCAGACCGCAATGGGCCAGGATGGAAGGCAACGAGGCCGGAAACCCAAAACAATCTGGCAGCATGTATTCCCGGCTGCTAAAGCCAAATTCCTTCTTGAAATACTCCGTGCCGTAAAGGATTTGCCTGATGATGGCCTCAAAAGAAGGGGCCATGACGTCGTTTTCTTCCAGGGAAGAGCCGGACGGAAACCAGCGACCTCGGGCCACATATTCTTTCACCCGGGCGTATTCCTTCGGGTAATATTCTTTCATCATCCGGTAGCGGTTGGCCCCGCTGAAGTTAAAGACATAATTCGGGTATTTCTCAAACAGGCCAAAATTATCAACCATGGTATTCCAGATATACTCCCGGATGGTCTTCTGGTAATCCCAGCGCCACTGGGAATCAAGGTGGGCATAACCGACGGTGAACAGGATTTTTTCTTGGCTGAGGTCATAACTGCTCTGGGAAAAGCAAGGGAGACCTAACCAGCCCAAGAAAAAAGCCGCCAGGATGATAATTAAACCTGGTATTCTTTTTAGCTGGAAAGTTTTTTTGGCCATCTTTAACCTCTTATTGGAAAGAATAGAATTAATTAATTCACAAACGGGGATGGGTGTCAACCGGCCTGGGCTGGCTGTTAGTGGCTATTTCAGTCGTAATATTCCAGACCCAGGTGGGTAATCAGCTCCTCCCCTTTCATGTAACGCAGAGTATTCTTCAGCTTCATTAACTGGATGAAGAGGTCATGTTCCGGATAGAGCTCCGGAGCACACATTGGCGTCTTGAAATAGAACGACAGCCATTCCTGAATCCCCCGGAAGCCGGCTCTCTGAGCCAGGTCCATGAACAGCACCAGGTCCAGGACAATGGGCGCGGCCAGGATGCTGTCACGACAAAGGAAATCGATCTTGATCTGCATGGGATAACCCAGCCAG
>JANLGB010000050.1:12407-12674 GCA_024653405.1 Candidatus Saccharicenans sp. | reverse complement strand
AGAGGCGGTAATCATCGTAATGGCTATTATCACCAGGGATTTAGTTTGAAGAGGATAGGGCAGGTTTTAGTTCGGGTAGCTAGGGATCGGCGGGGTAAGTTTCGGAGCCTGGTTTTACCTCGCAGTAAGAGGTATGAACGGGAGTTGAGGCAGGACATATGCTTGATGTATTTGACAGGGGTAAGCACCAGAACATTATCTTTAATTTTGGAGAGGTTGTTGGGTCGGAAGATCTCAGCGGGAGAAGTTAGTCAGGTATCGAAGGAG
>JANLGB010000050.1:0-12397 GCA_024653405.1 Candidatus Saccharicenans sp. | reverse complement strand
TCCACTTCCTGAGCTCCATGCTTCCACCTCCAATGTTGAGTATAAACTCTAACTCTCGTAGGTGTCTACATTCTCAAGGGGTCAGTATAAAATATCTGATCATCGATGGGGTTCATTTTAAGATGCGAGTTACTGACAGTGTGAAGAAGGTGCCGGTGCTGGTGGCAATTGGGGTCAAGGAAGAGGGGCAGAGGTTGGTATTGGGATTTCAGGCTGGGGACAGGGAATCGGCTTCCAACTGGCGGGAGTTTTTCAAAGACCTTAAGCATCGGGGGTTACAAGCTGAACTAATTCAACTGGGAGTAATGGATGACATTCCGGAATTGGAGGAGGTATTTAAGGAGGAGTTCCCCAGGGCAGAAGTCCAGCGCTGCATCGTTTATCTCAGTCGCAATGTTCTGGCCAAGGTACCACGGAAGCTCAAAGGCCAGATAGGTTCTGAACTAAGAGCTATTTTTTATGCTCCGTCGGAGAAGGAGGCCAGGGAAAGGTTTTTAGAGCTTAAGAGTCGATGGCAGAACGAGCTCCCCTCGGCGGTGGCCTGTTTAGAGAGAGCTCTGCAGTCAGCTTTGACCTTTTTTAAGTTTCCAGCTGAAGAATGGTTGGGGCTAAGAACCACTAACATCATTGAGAGACTGAATAAAGAGTTTAAGAGACGCCCCAAGGTCAGGGAAATTTTGGCCTCAGAAAAAGCGCTTTATAATCTCCTGGCCTTCATCTGCTTGAAGATGGAATTACATTGGAGAAAAAGCCCTATGGGAAGAGTCCTCTCTGCTATGTTCAAACCGCAGCTTGAGGCAGCAACAAATTTTACACAAAATGCTTGACACTACCTATTTTTGCGACATGCCCTCAGGCTATTATCATTTATTAACCTTTGCCATATTTTTTCAGCTATCTCTGGCAGATCCACTTGCCTTTTCCTTAGTGGCGGTATTTCTAAAATATGTTTTGATATCCGGAAAAGAAGACCCTCCCTAAATTTCCCATTAGTCACAAGCTGCCATAAATCTTTATTAGTAGCAAAAATAAATCTCACCTCAATCTTTCTTTCAGCATTTTCTCCCACTCTTCTTATTTTCTTCTCTTCTATAACCCTGAGAAGTTTAACCTGACAATCCGAGGGAAGGTCTCCTATCTCATCTATTAAAACTGTTCCTGAATTAGCCGATTCAATTAGGCCAATTTTATCCTCCCGGGCATAAGTAAAAGCTCCTCTTTTATGCCCGAATAACTCTTATTCAAAAAGATGGGCAGGTATGGAGGGAATTTCAACAGTGACAAATGGTTTATCTTTCCTTGAAGATCCATTATGAATAGCCTCAGCAAATAATCTCTTTCTTGTCCCCGTTTCGCCGATTATTAGAATATCAACATCATGATTAGCCAGCAATCTGGCTTGATGCTTTATTTCTTCATACCCGTAGATTTCATCCCAGATAGATCTTGCCGCCCCCAGGCTTCTACTCCAAGGCGCCCACTATATTAAAAAAACGACTTTGTCAAATATGCTGATTATCTGGAATATTATGAGTTATGCAGCCGAATTCAGAATAACAAGCTAATTGCCAGGCTTTGAGCCAAAAAGGCTGCAAAAACCTCAATGCTTATTAATACCACGTCCAAGGACGGATGCACTAATTAGAGAGAAAGAAATTAATCAGAATAAAGACTCAGGACAAAAACAGGCAAAAATATTTTTTAAGTTTAAGAACAATTATAAAAAAATATAAGAAGCTAAAATGACAAACGGCAAGATTATAGAGCTCCTTCTTTTTTGTCGATTATAACCGAAACTTTCATAATATTGGAGAATTGGCCGACTATAGTCGAAACAAGCCAGCTCAGGATATTTCGTTCAGTCGGCCAGGCCTTCAGTTGATTCTTTTTTGCCAGCCTTCACTTCCAGAGGTTCAGCATGGTGAATCTCTGGCACCTTGATGAACTTCTCCACAATAGCTTTCGTTCCTTTAATATTCAACTGCTCAAACAGAAAGGCAAAAGGCTGCTCTAAATCCTCGCCTATGGCTTTGAGGCTTTCTTCCGGCAGGTCCCAGAAGCGCTTCTTGAACGGGCCAACCGCTTTCTTTCTGGTTTTGTAGATGAATTGAGCTTCAGTGTCAGTCGGCTTTCTCTCTGAGGCGGCATTGACCTTGAGCCACTCATACATTTCCTGCCGCAGTCTCTCCGGCACCGCCGGGTGCTCCATTATCATATTCTGGAAAGCGGTGGCTAAATGAACCTCGCAGGTTTGAACTTCCACAAATTTATGAAAAGCTGAATCAGGCAGAGTGCTGGCTCCATGCTGCACCACACCACCCAGCCCGTATTTTTTCCTGGCCAGCTCGCCCAGCCGCTTAAGCACATCAAAATCAATGGCCACCTGGGCTAAGGTCCCATCCGGCAAAACTACTCCCCCGTGATGAGTGCCAGTCTGGATGCTGAGCTTGCTTACGCCGACTATATCACCTTTAACCCGATTTAACCCTTTCATAAAAGCTTCGAGGTCTTCCTCCGTGCTGTTTCTCTCGCCAACTTCACCGATTTCTCCGCCTACCGAAATAGTCACTCGCGCCGGCTGCTTCTCTCGTATGAAGCGAGTAAATTCAGCACACAGCTCATAATTAAGTTTCTGCTGCTCGTCCAGGTCAGGTTTCGATATGTCCACCAGAGTTGAAGTATCAATGTCTATGTTGTAAAAGCCAGCGGCTACCGCTTCTTCAATTAGCTCCTTGATGGCTTTGATTTCTGAGTCCGGGTCTTGCTTGAATTTTTTGGCTGAGACCTGGAAGTGGTCGCCCTGAATAAAAACTGGGCCTCGATACCCTTCTTTGATGGCTGCCGCCAGCACGGCGCTCACATATTCAGATGGCCGCTGGTCAGTATAGCCTATTTCGCTCCGGGCGATTTCAAAAATGAAGGCCCCAGCGTCAATTTTCATCGCCGCTCTAAACACCGCTCGAGCTGAATCATAGGCCAGCATGCGCAGGTTCATAGCCGGCACGGTGAAACTAATCGGTGCCTCTCCCCGTCCCCTGGCCAGGTACAGCTCATGAATGGAAGCCGGCCTTATGCCCAACGCTTGGGCTATTTCCCAGATGAGCCAACGAGCTTCCGACTTGGTGGTATCATCGCCAAATACCCCCTGGTAAATAATAGCGGAAATATTATCCTTTAAGATTTTTTCATCGATAATTTTAACCCTGTTTCCCTCAACCTGAACCGAACCCTTGAGCAACCCCAAGATCTCCTGCAGTTTTGCCTGACTCATAGTCCACTCCTTTAATAATTGATTATTTGAAAGATTAATGACTAAGAATTTAAGTATACCATAACTTCCGGCTGTTCCCAGAGAAGGACGGCAGGTTTTTTCGGCCAGTACCATAGCTCTACCTGACGGGTTTTAATATGGGATGGATTAAAATATTTAGCAATCAAATTGTTCTTTCCATTTCGCCTTGCGATTTCTTGTCAGAATTATAACGGCAGCAATAAATCAGAAAAGACATGATGCCTGTCGAGTCCAGCCACGGACTGCAAGGAAAAATGAAGAAGTATTTATGGCCATCCTTTCGTTAACTTTCTACCAAAGAATGTCTGCGGCAATTTTGAGCCCTTTATAATTTTTTATTTCAGTTATTCAAGCCCGAGGCTATCTCCATGAGTATCAATAAATATTATTATGGACAACAAAGGCCTAATCGGTGTGAAACTCTGCTAAGGTAAGGTAGAGTCCTACCCCTCACCTCATTTTTTCTTTTACAGGAGGGTTGGCGGCTTTTTTCAGGCGGTAATTTTCCCAGAGGTCTTCACGGATGGCCAGGACCATCAGCACCTCCGGCCGCAGGCTGAAATACTGCCTGGTGTATGATTCCAGCTCCAATTCGGACCTTTTTCCAGCTTCACCGGCGCTCATAATGACGATCTCAGCCGGCTCCAACGATTCTACCTGTTCGCTTCTGGTCCAGTAGCCGACCATGGTAAATTTTCTCAAATACCAGGGAAGCGGCCAGGTCTCTTCAGGCGGGGCGATAACTCTGATCAGCAGGTCCTGGCCCTTTTCAGCTACCTGGCTCAGTTCATCCACCCGCCCCACCAGCCTCAGGAAATCAGGTGAAGTCTGGGCATAGACATAAGGGTTGGCAGGGTAAGAATGAAAATAATAATTGACCAGGTAGGTTTGCCAGCCCGTCCACAGCAGGAGAACTGCGGCCAGAATTATCCTGGCCTGCCTGATTTTTATCAAGCTCAGCAGGTGGTAAAAACCGATCCCAGCCAGGACCAGAAAGGCGGCATAAAAAACCAGCATATTCCACGGTGTTTTGTATGGAAGCGCTGAATAGATGACGGAAGCAATCAGAGCAAACAGCGCCAGATAGACCCTGAAATTTTCAGCCGGCTTCCGGCTTAATCTAATGAAACTCAAGATGGCGCCGTAAAGGGCCAGCAGCAGGAAAGGAATTTCGCTAAAAACGGGCGATGGGGGCGAGCCCTTATGAAATAGCAACAGGCTGAAATAATACCAGAACCCGTGCCGGTGCCAGCCGGCTTCCAAGGCTTTCTGAGCATATCCGGAGAAGGCCCGGAATGAATCCACAAAACCACGAGGATATTGGAAAAACGAGGAATAAAAAATAAATGAAACCGCCACAAAGACCAGCCCCGACAGCAGCAAAGGCAGAATGGCCTTTGTTATTGCGGATAGACTTTCTTGGTTTAAGCTCCGGACTTTCTCTCCCCTGCGCTTTCTGTCTTTAAGCCACGATAATAACTGGTTTAGAACCAGGGCCAGCACCGAAGCCCCAAATACTATCAGCGAAGTTTCCTTGGTGGCATAAAGCAGACCGGCTGTGAGGCCGAGCCAGAGGCCTTCCCTGAAATCCGGCTTCCTGGCAAATCGCCATAAGCAGAAAACAAAGGCCAGGCCGAAGGTCACAAACAGAGTTTCCTGAATGTAAAAACGATTAAAATATATCAGCGGTGGAGAAAAGGCCAGAAAGACCACCGCCCAGGATTTTTGGCCATTCGTTAGGTATCGACCCGCTGCCAGGACGATCAAAAGAATTAGCAACCCGAAGCAAACTGCAACTCCGCGAAGGGTCCTTTCGGTGAGGTCAGCATAGGTTTTCTGCCCGCTCAACCAGGCAAAAGGCAGGCTTAAGTAGTAAAGAGTAGGACCGTGATGGTCAGCCGGGTCGTAGTAGTATTCTCCTTTTTCCAGGAGCTGGCCGAATTTATAAGCCTGGTTGGCTTCGTCGTGGTGCATCGGCCTGAAGTCAAGCTTATAAAGCCTGAGCCAGAGTCCAGCAATCAGTATCAGGACAAAAAGGTAGCTAAAACTCTTTTTTTTCATTTAACCGGCAGGCCGTAAACTTCCACTTCCACGTAGTGGTTCATATCGTTGGCCGTGTTGCCGTTGCTCCAGAGCCGGACGTAGCGGGCCCTGGTTCCCTTGCCGTCAATCAGCCGGCCTTCATTGGTTTCAATATATTCTTTATCTCGGCCCGCTCCTAAGCCAGTGGTATTATCATGGTCATTGTTAAAAAGTGTAACCACGCCGTTGACAAAATCTTTATCTTCTGAAACCTGGATAATGACGTCGCGGTAAACCCGCGCCTGGCTGTGATAATGCCAGACCAGGATGGCCTGGATAAGATAGGGCGCTTTGAGGTCAATCTGCACCCATTGTGGCCCAGGACCGAGTTCCACGAAATAGCCATCTTCACCGGATTTTTCCCCGTCGGTCACATAGCTCAGCTCACCGATGACCGGCTGCGGGTCGCTCGAAGTGACGGGTTTTTTCAAGGAAATAAGCTCGGTGCCCCTCGGGACAAAGAATGGCCCCCGAGGTTTTCCGGTCACGGCTTCCAGGTTCGGAGTCTTTATATTGCGCGGGGTGCCGATGAACATCGGCTTCGGCAGCTGGATTTTAAGCTCCACTTTATCCTGGTCCTGAGCCTGAACCGGAAAAGCTGCGGCCAGCGCCGAAAGCCAAAGGCAGCTAACTGCTATTAAGGATAACATTATCTTAACCAGCTTTCTCATCTTCAACTCCTATCGTTTTTATCATTATATCTTTTTTTCTCTCGATTTTTTAGCCTGAACCTGGCTGCGGCAATAATCTTGTTCTGCGATAATCATCAGAGCCAGTTGCTTGACTTCGCCTAAGTTTTCCAGATATGGGCTCGTTCTCCGGTTTTTGACCTTCACACTGGCCCAAAATCAGAGACTAAAACCAGGAGCCGGAATATCTATCTGCGCCTTGATTTCTCGCCCGACGTGCGACTTTCTGTTACTGCTTAAATCTTTCTGGCTTTGCAAGACGGGCACGTCAGCCACCTGTCTCAAAAAAATCCATCTGGTTATACAGGTGGGATTTTTTATCACGACTGATAATTAAAGTCCAGACCTCGGGCCGGGCTCTACAATAACTTTTGATTTCATCGAGGCTCATGACCATAAAGGCCGTTGACAGGGCGTCAGCCCAAGCGGCGGAAGGATGGGACACCCAGGCAGCTAAGTGCCTTGACTGCTGACGCTCTTCCCTTGGGTCAAAAATGTGCTCTCCCTTAACCTCATGCCCTGAACCGCTGAGCGCTCGGTTTTTTAAATAAATCTTCCCGGGCTTAAAAAAATCAAACCCGCCGCCCACGGCCACCGGCCAGGGCTTCGGCCCGCAGCCATAGACTGTGCTGCCGCCGGCATTGACCAGGAAATCTTCAATCTCCCAGTCTGAAAACAAGGCGGCCGCTTTTCCCAGAGCCAGACCCTTGCCGATAGCTCCGAGGTCCAGGTCGAGCCCTGCCCCAGGAACATCCAGCCTGACCAGAAGATAGCCTCCGCCCTGCTCCATGAGCTCCAGCGGAAAAAATTCGAGGTAGGTTTCCAGCTCGGTTCTGACATTTGTCCCAATTACTCCCGGGGTCTGGGCAACTGAAGATTCAGGCCCTGATTTCAACGGAACATTCCAGGCTGAAGCAGCAGGAATTTTCTTTTTGCTCTTAATCTTATCTTTTCCTGCTTTATTTTTTTTATCTTCTTTATCATCTTTTTCTTGTTTTTCCCCTTCGTTTTCCTCTTTTGGTTTTATTGCCTTTATTACAGCGGCCTCTAACTCCGATTGAAGCTCGTAATCTTTTTTCCCGTTATAGGCCCCTCCCCAACCGCCGGCCACCAGCCGATTCTTTATGGCCCGGAAATTGATGTTGAAAGCCCCGCCGGTTTCCACCATCAGTCCAAAACTCAGTTTCAGGCATTCGTAGGTCTCAAAACCGACCGGCAATACTTCACCGGGTTTAAGCCTGTTTATCCTGGAAATTTCGCTGCGGTCATCAAACCGGCTGAAAAAGCCTTCCAGGCGGTCGATCTCCTGGAAAAAGGCGGCGGCCGCGTTCCGGCTGTAGTCTTGGGACTGGCCGGCAATGAACACTTCAAAAAAAGTGCCCATGGCCTGGTGGCTGAAACTAAAAGCCTTGTTATCTGACTTCAGGTTCCGTTTTTTCTTCGTCCTGATCATGATAATTGATTTTTCCCGGCGGTAATTGCTTCTTAGCGGTTTCTATTCCCTATCTCTGCCGTTAAAAGGCCTGCTCTATCTAAGGCATAATTACCACCTGCTCTATCGTAAACTTTCCTGGATAAGCTTAATAACAGTTTCCAGCTCTCTGCTCCTATCCATAGAATCAAAGGCCGTTCAATCCTTGTCCAGTGAACAATCAATCAACTATCATCACGTCCAAGGTCAGGATGGCCGCCAGCACCGAAGCCAGGGCACTCCAGCGGTGCAGGTTAAAGAAAAGAATCTGGGCCGGATAGTTGAAATAAGGCAACATCGAGCCCAGGGTGGAAGCAGCCAGAAGAAAGCCGGAGACCGCAAACACCCAGAAAGCCACAGCCGCCAGGTAGCTTCGTGGCAGGTGTTTCCCGAGAAGCGGGCACCAGAAGCCGCGCTTGTCCTGGGTTGCAGCCCGGAGTCCCAGCTTATCCGGGAGAAACTCCCTGGCCTTAAGAAACAGAATTATGGTCAGGCTGATGGCAAAGAGAGCCCCCGCCGCCACGTGCAGCAGCAGCGGATAGCCATAAAGACCCCTGGGTACCAGCCAGGCAAAAATCAGCCCGCTGAAAGCCAGGTAAACATAGCACAGGGAAAGAATATAAAAAACCCAGGCCGTCCAGCCCGGGTAGTTTTTCTTGCCCCAGGCTACAAGATGATCAAGGCACCGGTCCCAGCGCTCGAGTTTTAGAAAAGATAATTTCCAGCCGGCTATCCATTTTATGTAGGCTTTAAAATTTTCGGCCGTAATCTTCCTATTGTCTTCAGGCAGGCGGCCCAGGTAGCGACCGAAGGTCAACCTCAGGCTTAAAGCTACTATCAAAACCAAGCTGGTTATTCCGAAGATCATGGGCTAACTCCTGTTCCCAGGGCCTGTAGAATCACTGGAAATGCCAGAAGCCCGGCCGGTAACCTTGATTATAACCGCCAGCAGCAATAGCCCGATCACCAGAACACAGGCCGCCAGGATCAGCTTGAAGGCCGGCCGCACCAGGAAGGTGAAGCCGAATAAGAATTGGAAAAACTGTCCGGTCTTCATCAGGTCGGCCCCGAGGGCTGCCGCCCGGTGAGACGTATTGAGGGCTGAAACGGCTTCGATTTTGCCGAAAAAGAACCTGGAGCCCGGGCTGTGGCAATCGGTGCAACCATTTTTCCCGAGGGCCTGCTGGGCCGGCCTAACGTTGTGAGCAAGGGGCCAGGATACGGCTCGGGCAGCAGGATGTTCTTTGGCCTGGAGTTTCCCGGCCTCGTCCAGGCTGAAGACAAAACCAGCTCCAACGTAGGCAAATTTCTGGCTCGGTTTCAATTCAGAAATCTTCTTCAGGGCCAGGCTAACCTGCTCTTCGGTCAGGATTTCAGGTCCGGAGCCCAGGAGGGCTAGGTTTCTCACCTGGAAAGCCGACAGGAAGGGCTTATATTCTTCCCCTTCCAGCCAGTAGATTTCAGGCTGCGGGGCGGGCTCACCCGCTTTTTCCGCTTTATCCAGGTAGCCCTCGGTCATCCGGTAAACATACTTGCCTATCAAGAACACAGGTTCTCGTCCACCGGCCAGAGATTTAAGGTTCTGCAGAGCGCTAAGGACCTTGTCTTCGAGGCCAGGAGGCGTTTCCTCGGGGTCGAATTCGGGCAGCAAAGGCTCGACTTGGCCATTCTTCAACTGCACCAGTAGAAATCTGTCCCGAGCGTTTTTCCCGGCCAACGGAGTTTTTTCCAGCAACCTGACGTTTAAACTCCCGTCCACGTTAGGTTCAAAAAGATAAGCGGAAACGACCACTGCCGGATAAAAGCCTTCCCCGGCCAGCGGCAGGAGCGAATTGAGCAGCCTGGCCACGTCCTGCTTGAGATTAAAGACTTCGGGAGCGGCAGCCAGAATTTCCCCTGAGTCAACCGGCACCAGTTCCCGGCCCTTCATCTCAGCCCAGAAAGCCGGCCAGGTCATTCTTTCAGGATATATCTTTTTGTCTTCTTCCCGGACAAAAACCGGTTCCACAATCAGCGGAAATTCAGAGGTCCAGACCGCCTTACCAAAAATTCCCAGGCGATTAGCCCGGGCAGTGTAGATGGCCTGCGGTTGCTTTTCCGGTAGCAAACCGGAATGGCAGACGGTACAGGAGAGTCGCTCAAAATGAACTCTTGGGATTCCTTTATGGGCAGGCCTCGGCGCACCGAGCCTGCCAGCAAAGCCGTATCCGCCCTTTTCCGGTTTTTCCCCCAGGTGACAGCCGGCACAGGTAAAATCCGAAGATTTCAGGGTGGAACGGCTGAGCTTTTCTCCTTCAAAGCCCCTGACCATTTCGTGGCTCAAGTCGTGGCGATGGCAGTCAACACACTTCAGCCCTGACTGCAGATGGACATCGCGGTCGACCGACGCCCTGGACTTGGCCTGACGCCGGGTCACCGAATGGCAGGTTAAACAACGCTCGTCTTCGGGCCGAGGCAGGTCCAGGACGGCATTGTTCTTACTGTCAAAGAAGTTCTGGTTGTACCTGACCTGGGGAATAACGGCCCACTCGTGGTCATCGGGGTTGGGACCATCGGCTATGGTCCAGGTCGAAGGCAGGCGTGAGGCCATGCCCATCACTTCACCCAGGCCGGAAGTCGCTGTTGCCGCCCAACGGAAATTCTCCCGCATGACCTGCTTGACCCATTCTGAATGATCCTGAAGTGGTGATCGGTTATGGCAGCCCAGGCAATTTATTTCTAACTTGCCCGAAACATTCCAGCGCGAATCAGGGGTCTGGTTTTCTTCGGCTGGCTCGCCCGGCCCGCCGCCATTTAAGTTGCGCCCGAACAGGGTTACAAATTTCCAGTCGGTGAGACCCAGTTCCTCCGGAGACCAAAAACCCTGGTCTTTCTGGAAAGAAATCGGAAGCTGCACCCCAGCCTTTTCATCAACCAGAAACCAGGGCTCTGTCCGGCGGTCGACGGCCGGACGTTGCCGATAATTAAAGTGCGTGCCCTGGCTTATGGTGTCGTAGCTGTGGCAGGGCTCGCAGGAATAGCGGGCAGAGAAGGGCGGGGAATTCGGAGCCGCCGGGATAATTTTCTGATTGAGTTCATCATTGAGAGGGATGCGGTGGAGCGGAGAAACCTGGCTTCCCGACCAGTCCTTCTTTTCCAGGGCTTTAAGCTTAATTTCCTGTCCCTGGCCAGTTTGGTTTCTGGCTTCAAGCAGACGGGAGAAGCTCAATGTGGCCAATATAAAAACCGTGGCCCAGATAACCAGGGCGGCAACCTGTAACAAAAACTTCCAGGTTGTGTTCCAGCGACTGTCCCTTTCCTTGCTGTTCATCTGGTCTCTTCTTTTTCCTTATTCTCTATCTCTTTTTATTTATTTTTTGTTTCGTGTTTTTTCTTTTTTATCTACTTTCTTTTGAATTTTGCCTCCTGCCAGTCAGTGCCTTTCTTTTCCATCAAACTCTGCCTTTCTTGATTCTCTTATCTGCCTTTTTTATCTTTTTTCTCCTTATTCTCCTTTTTGGCCCTTTTTTTCCTTGATATTTATCCTTTGTATTTTTACTTTTGTTCCTCGGGCTTTAGTCTTTTTTGCCTTCCTGTTTCAAACTCCGTTTTCCTTTTCTTCTCTACCCTTCTACCCTGAACCCCTTCCCCATTAAATTCTCTCATAACTGCCTGCCTTGCCTTTCCAACGTCAGGCCTTGAAATCTTCGGGTCGGAAGCGGAGCAGGCTTCTATTCTTAACGGCTTCATTGACTTTGAGTACGGCTACAGCCGTTTCATAAGCCAGCTCGGCCGGGCAGGTCAGGGGAATTCCCTTGCGGATGGCCTCGAAAAAGTTTTCCAGGTGAGGCTGGTGGGCCGGCTTGGCCAGCTCCACCGGCAGGGGCCAGCGCCCGGCTTCGGCCGTCACCCGGACATCAACGAAAACGTTCCTGGTCTCGATTTTCTGGATGGGCGGAGCTTCCGACTGAATCAGGCCCTCGCGGACCAGGGGCTCCCAGTCCGGGGCGTGAGCTTCGCGGTAAGCCCAGTTGCCCTTCTGCGGCACCTCGGAAATTACCAGCGAGCCGTTTTCCCCCATGAAAGTCTCGTAGAAGCCGCCGTGGGAAGTGGTGGTCTGGACCTGGTAGAGAGCTCTGGACGTACCTTCGGCGGTATCGAACTCATAGATGACCATCACGTTGTCATACCATTCCCGGTTGAGGTAATAATCCACTCCACCCGAGGCCAGAGCCGTTTTAGGATTGGTTCCGAAGACCCAGCTGAACAGGTCGATCTGGTGGGAGCCGAGGTCAACGATGGGACCGCCGCCGTATTTTTTGAACCAGCGCCAGTTGCGGAATTCTTCCATCGAGCCATAACCGTACTTGTGCAGGGTCTGGGGGTCGATGGTGAATTTTTTGGGCCAGCCCAGCATGTCGGCCTTGGCCCTGTTCCATTGGGCGTAAGCTACCATAACCCGGCCGAGAAGCTTCCGGTCTCGGATGAGCTTGTCAATGGCATGGATGTAACGGGGGTTGGAACGGCGCTGGTGGCCAATCTGCAGCAATTTTCCGGTTCGGCGGGCGGTTTCCACCATCGAGCGGGCCTTCTCCAGGCTGTTGGACATTTCTTTTTCGCAGTAAACATGAAGCCCGTGGTTGAGGCAGGCATTGGTGTGCTCGGCGTGGACCCAGTCGGGCGTGGCCACGATGACCGCGTCCAGATCTTTTTCGCTGTTCAGCATCTGGCGGTAATCTTCGTAAACATTCGGCGTCTGACCGTACTTGCGGACATAGCCCGAAGCATAGGTCCGGCTGTATTCCCAGATATCGCAAATGGCGGCGATCTTAATCCCGGGGATTCTGAGGCAGCAATCCAGGAGAATGCGGCCCTGCTCTCCGG